>NZ_JBHUCX010000075.1:83926-98759 GCF_042678105.1 Alicyclobacillus fodiniaquatilis | reverse complement strand
TATAACCGGCTCCTTTTCGTATTGTGGCTCTGCACTGGTTATCCCAAATTCAGTGTAACCCACGTGCTTACGAAATGGGGCCGGCCTCGTTCATTATGACTACTCAAAGAACGCCTGGGTGACCAGGAAGAGTATCTTGAGTTGACGGAGACGGAGCGGATGGCGATAAGCGTGAGGCATATATCAAGGCTGCCAGGGAGCGTCTTCCGATACTACTCAAGCGGTGGAGCATTATAGGCGAGACGTTGGATGACCTCAAAAAATACTATCCCGAATGGTGGGCGATTCTGTGGTTTAAATACGTGCTTGGCAAAACAGAAAAAGAAACGATGGAGAAAGCGGCGCGCGATGGCGTTCCATTGACACCACAGGAATATCGGACAAGTCGTAGGGATGCTTTGCGCCAGTTCGATAAATGGGCAGTCGACTTATGCTGACTGCTTTTGTTTGCGCACTGTAGCAAATCGATTATGTTCAACCAATTCATCAATGCATCTCCGGGATGATGATCTTGTTTTTAGCACGATACATAGCCAAATCAGCATTTCTCATAAGCGTCTTAACCGAGTCTCCGTCTGTGGGATAAAGTGCTACACCTATGCTTGCGGTAACGTAATGTTTATTGTCCTCGATAATAATGGGCTCTGAGACGACTTCTTTTATTTGCCTAATGAGACGATTCCAGCCCCCGTAGCTTTCTATGCATTGACGAAGGAGCGTGAACTCATCGCCACCCAAACGCGACACAACATCCCGCTTCCCTATGACCTTAATCAGTCGTTTGGCGACTTCGATCAGAAGCAGGTCTCCGATTTCATGACCAAAATTGTCATTTACGTGCTTAAACCCATCCAAATCGATTAAGACGAGACCGTGACGATGTTGCCTAAATTGCTGTATGACATCATTGACACAATTCATAAACAAACGACGATTTGGTAGATCAGTTAAAGGATCGTGGTATGCGAGATGAGCTATTTTCTTTTCTGCCTCAATCCGCTCTGTGACATCACGTCCAACCCAAATACTTTGAATGATTTCTCCAGATTCGTTGCGAATATATTGTGCCGTCGTCTCATACCAACGATATTTACCATTGTTATGGCGGATACGGCCCGTAAACCGACCCGTTTTTTGGCCTAAAGATAACATTTTGCGGAAATTTGCTAATTCAATGGTGTCTTCTGGGTGGCTGAAAAATGATGAAGGTTTCCCAATAACTTCATCCGGTGTATATCCGAGCAACTTGGTTACATTTGGAGAGATATAAGTGAAAACGCCGTCAGCAGAATAGGAAGATATAATGTTTTCAGACTGCTCTGAGATGAACGTGAACATTTGATCAATATCTAACAATTCCCTACCTTGCTGTGTGTCATGTCGTTTATTAGCCATACACTGAATCCGACTCCTCGTGACTTGTTTCCTAATAACATAACAATCCCAAAGTCCTCTGCACAACGTGGAGTTACTTGGAAATTGTGATTGTCATCGATGCTGGGGCTGAGAGTGATAGACACCTCAAAGAGATTCATGCTTGAAAAATCAACAGTAAAACCATAGTGATTCAACAGCAGTTCAACAGTAAACGACCTAAAAACCAGTATATTATGGTGTTCGGCCCAATTGAGAAGACGCTTGCTGACGACGATCAGCAGGCGTCTTTTTTGTTTACCAAGGTGGTGACTGTCATGTGAAGTCAAGCAGAACATAGACGAAATTACAAACTGTCCCTGCCCTCGATAATCCGTGCGCGTATAGCGTTTAAGGACGGGGGATCTGGCAATCGTCAAGGACGTTAATGGGTAAGTTAACCAGAATATGCTGCGCCATTGAAGCTTTCAGGACCCACTCGAAAGATACCGGTTGTGTTTGTGCTTACAAACATTGTGTATGTCAGTTGTCCGGAATTTGGAACTGGAACATTATAGTCAGAAGCAACATCAGAAATAACCTGCGTAATCGCGTTATAACTAACACTATATACCAATGTATCTGTTGATAGCGTCCCTCGAACAATGGCGATCGTTACGCTAGGAAAAGCTTGTTGAGGTGCTGCAGGCACTGCAGCCGCTATACCTACATTGGATTGTAGAGACAATGTCCATTCTAATTGAACTCTGATTGGTGAAACTGCACCTGTAACAATCAATCCGATCTGACCGACGAGTTGTGGTGTGTCGGTAAGTTGAACTGAAATAGAATCAGAATAGCTTGCATTTTGTGAAGTTCTTGCGTCGAGAAAGATGGGCATGTAATTTCACCTCCTGTATCTAGCGCAGAATATGCGTGTTCGCGGGTTGTTGCTTAGACAAGACGTAAATGTATGAATAAATCCGCATTCATCACGTGCGCAGCAAACCAGAAAAGCGAATAAAGGCGGTGTCAATGTGAGAAGAAATGGCATGCGCGTCCCGTCCAGGGAGGAATTGCTTGAAGAACGAGAACGAAAACGCAAAGAGTTTGAACGCCATGATGTCGTCTGCCGATACGTATGAACGCCGTGGCGGAAAAATAAAGCAGCGCAGGCGTGCGGCTGAATGAGGGGAGCCAAGGACGAATTCCTTCAGCATCCTTAATGTGCGAGTGATTCCAATCGGACACTGCCCGTCCTTGAGCGTGTTTAGCAGGAATCACCAATTATATGCAGAATGGCAATACAGCGCAAAAAACAGTTGTAGTGTCGTGACTTTGAGATAAATCCAGTTGAAGAGTGAGAGAAAGCAAGGGCGATTCGAATTCCCTGCTGTGTCCAAATATGTCAGTCCACCTTGATGCGAATCTCCCATAACATCTTGCCTTCTTCAGTGACGACAGCCCTGCAATTGAAGTGTATCATGCCTGCGATTTGAATCTCTGCTTCGCTACCTTCACACCAGTTGTCCATTGTTGCTCACGCCCACAGTTGGTGCATTTGATGATAAACATGGTGTACGCCCCTCATTCCTACAAACTTATGCCATTTAAGGGGTTGTACTTGTCGTTTTGTTCTTTCAAAGCAGTACCCCAAATTGCCAAGTAGCGCTGCGTCATGGATAGATCGGAATGGCGGAGTAGTCGTTGGTGTGTGAACACGTCCATTCCAGCCATCAAGCAGCGATGCATGCTTCGCTTCTTGCCAAACACTGTAATGGTATCGTGATCGAAATCTATGTCCTTCCAACGTAAATTTGCTAGTTCTCCAACCTTTATTCCAGTGCCGAGCAGGAGGACAATGATGGTGGGATCACGATAGGCGTAAAATGTCTTGTCGCGTTGTTTCAAGCGGCGATAGTAAAGAAGCATCTGTCGAATGTGGTGATCGGTAAATACGTCAATCTTCACATCAGTTTTGAATCGTGACATTTTGCGTATGGGGTTACTTTTTTCGTTGTACAGTTCCAATTCCGCTTCTGCATAGTTGAAAAACGCACGTATGTTGATCAACTTGTGGTTGAGTGTTACAGCATTGTTACCACGTTCAGATTGGCAATGAAGGAAGTATCTCTTAATCAGGGAGTGTGTCACATCACCAGAATCGACTACTTCATTGTTCACGCAAAATTGATGAAATTCTCCAAGTGTGCGCTGATAGCCGAGGATAGTATGAGGAGAAGCATTCTTGAGTTGACGATCATCCATGAAATCTTTGATTGCAAATTTGATCAACAAAAAACCACTTTCTTCTTGATTTTTTGTCTCAAGAAACAAGTGGTCTCGATAAGTGTAACCGTGTCTCGCTGTGACCACACGGTTCACGAAATGCTATAATCCCTTGTCGTTGCTACAATGGTCGGAATGACAGGACTCGAACCTGCGGCCTCACGGTCCCGAACCGTGCGCTCTACCACCTGAGCTACATTCCGAAGAAGAAATCCTTAAAGCGGACAAATGACACTATAACAGGTCTCCAAATTGGAGTCAATAGCGAGATTTCATCATCTCGTTTCTCGATCACGACGAGTCTTCCCGCACTTCTTCAATTTTCCATGTATTGTGATGCGAACAAATGATCGCTTGCAGTTGGACGAGCTGATATAATGATATATAAACAAGTGAGCGGAAGGTGTGAGCGTGTGGCTTTAGTGAAGGCCAGTACACAGACGATTCTGGAGGGACTGAATCCAGAACAGCAGCGGGCAGTCGAGACCACGGACGGAGCTTTGTTGATTCTCGCGGGTGCCGGAAGCGGCAAGACGAGCGTTTTGACTAGGCGAATTGCGTATTTAATTACAGAACGACGTGTGCCGCCATGGGCTATCTTGGCCATCACGTTTACCAATAAAGCTGCGCGTGAAATGCGTGAGCGGATCGAAAACTGGGTTGGGGCTATGAGCGCCGACATTTGGACGTCCACTTTTCACGCGCTTTGCGCGCGGATTCTTCGGCGCGACATCCAGCAAATTGGTTATGCGTCCTCATTTACTGTGTTGGATGCGACGGATCAACTGTCGGTTATCAAGCGCGTCATGGCGGATATGAACATCGATGTGAAGAAATTTGAACCGCGTGCGGTGCAGCATGAGATCAGCCAGCACAAAAACGAGTTGCGCGGCGCTGCGAAGGTGCGCGACAAAGCGGGGACATTGTTTGAAAAAATAGTCGGTGATGTGTATCTAGAATATGAACGCCGACTGCGGCAGAATCAATCGCTTGATTTTGACGATTTGATTCTCAAAACGGTTGAGTTGTTTCGCGAATCGCCGGACACGTTAAACTACTACCAAAATCGGTTCACTCACATTCACGTGGATGAATATCAAGATACGAACCACGCGCAGTACATGTTGGTCAAAATGTTGGCGGAGAAGCGCAAGAATCTATGTGTCGTCGGCGACTCGGACCAATCGATTTACGGATGGCGGGGGGCAGACATCCGCAATATTCTCGACTTTGAGCGGGACTATCCGGGGGCGACTGTCATTCGCTTGGAGCAGAACTATCGTTCTACACAGCGGATTCTGCGGATTGCCAACCAGGTCATCCAGAACAATCGGATGCGCAAAGAAAAAAATCTGTGGACAAATGCGTTGGAGGGAGACAAGGCTTATCTCTACCACGCTGCGGATGAGCGCACCGAGGCGATATTTGTCGCCAATCAGATGGAACAGTTGCATGACAAAGGAATGGCCTATCGGGACATGAGCGTGCTGTATCGAACAAATGCTCAATCTCGTGTCGTCGAGGAAATCTTCCTGCAAAAAGGCATTCCGTATCGGATTTACGGTGGGCTCAGGTTCTATGAACGCAAAGAAATTAAGGATGTTTTGGCCTATTTGCGGCTGGTGCTGAACGCGGATGACGACGTCTCCTTTCTGCGGGTCGTCAATGTGCCAAAGCGAGGAATTGGGCAAAGTTCCTTGGATAAACTGGAAGAATACGCGCGCGCGCACGAATGCTCGTTGTTCATCGCCGCGCAGCACGCGACGACGGCGGGGGTGACAAAACGGGCAGTCAGTGCGCTGGAAGGGTTTGTCCAACTGGTCAACATATTGCAGCAGCAGCGGACGTTTTTGCCGTTGACCGACATCGCCAGCGAGATCATCACACGTTCGGGATATCGGGATGCGCTTGTCGCTGAAAAGACGCTCGAAGCACAGAGTCGTCTTGAAAACCTTGAGGAGTTTCTCTCTCTGACGCGCGAGTTTGACGAAAATGGCGCTGAGTCGGGGGAGACAGGGGCGCTTGAGCAGTTTTTGACGGAGGTCGCGCTGGTGGCGGACAGTGATTTGAACAAAGGAAAACCAGCCCAGGATGAAGGCGGCGAAGAAGTGACGATGATGACGTTGCACGCCGCGAAAGGCTTGGAATTCCCGGTCGTCTTTTTGCTTGGCATGGAAGAAGGGATCTTTCCGCACAAACGCGCGCTGGATTCGGAACCGGAGATGGAGGAAGAACGCCGCCTTTGCTATGTTGGGGTGACGCGTGCAAAACAGCGGTTGTTTCTCACGACATGCGCCAGTCGCATGATATTCGGCGACAGGCGCTCATTCACCGCCTCGCGGTTTCTGGCGGAGATGCCTGCAGGGGATATTGAGAAGGAGAGCGAATTCAGTCGTGCCAAGACGGATTGGAGCACATCATTCCGACCAACGAGCTCGACGGCGGCACCAAGAAGTGGCATGGCGCGCATTGTGATGCCGGAGTCGTTTGGTGCAGACTTGTCTCTTTCCTATGAATCAGGAGACCAGGTAGAGCATCGAAAATGGGGGATTGGCGAAATTATCAGCACCAGCGGCGAGGGAGATAAGTTGGAACTTGTGGTGCGTTTTCTCGATCCGATAGGGGAGCGCAAGTTGTTTGCAAAATTTGCGCCAATCACAAAAGTGGATTCTTAACTTCAGCATTTGGAGGAACGTCTGTGGGCATGACGAAAGCAGAAGCAGCTTTGCGCGTCGAGGAATTGCGCAATGAAATTGAGTTTCACAACCGCCGCTATTACCAAGAGGACAATCCGGCCATCAGCGACGCGGAATGGGATGAGCTGATGCGAGAGTTGATCCAACTGGAGACAGCCTTTCCGGAATTGCAGTCGGAGGTCTCTCCTACACAGCGTGTAGGCGCGGCAGTGGCGGAAGGGTTCGTGAAGGTCGAGCATGAAATTTCGATGCTTTCGCTGTCGAACGCCTACTCGACGGAAGAATTGAGAGAATTCGACAAGCGCGTGCGGCAGGTGGTTGGCGACGAAGTGCGCTATGTCTGTGAATTGAAAATAGACGGATTGGCTGTATCCCTGCGTTATGAAAATGGGCGTTTGGTGCGTGGAGCGACACGCGGGGATGGTGAAGTGGGCGAAGATATCACCACCAACATTCGCACCATCCGCAATGTGCCGCTACAGTTGTCTGAACCGATTTCGATAGAGGTTCGCGGCGAGGCATATATGCCTAAGCAATCGTTTTTGCGCTTAAATGAACAACGCGAGCAGCAGGGATTGCCCCTGTTTGCCAATCCACGCAATGCAGCGGCGGGTTCTCTGCGCCAGTTGGATCCAAAAATCGCGGCGGAGCGCCGCTTGGGTGTCATTGTCTACCAGGTTGTCCAGGCGACCGATTACGCGTTATCCAGCCACAGCGAGGCGCTGGCATATGCGGAATCTCTCGGCTTGCCTGCTACTGGTCAGCGACAGCAATGTGGCGATATCGACGCCGTCATCGACTACATTGAAGCGTGGAGCGAACAACGGCGGTCCTTGTCATATGCCACAGATGGCATGGTCGTCAAAGTGGATGACATTGCATTACAGCAGGAGCTTGGGTTTACGGCAAAGAGCCCGCGTTGGGCCATTGCATACAAATACAAAGCGGAGCAAGCAGAGACAACGCTGCGAGAGATCGGCCTAAACGTAGGGCGTACGGGGGCGGTTACACCAACGGCGATGTTTGATCCGGTTCAGCTTGCGGGCACGACGGTCGCTCGGGCTTCACTACATAACGAGGATTTGATTCACGAGAAGGATATTCGCGTCGGGGATAGAATCATCGTGCAAAAAGCGGGCGATATCATTCCCGAAGTCGTGAAATCTTTGCCGGAAAAGCGTGAAACCGAGTTGCCTGTATTTGCAATGCCCGAACATTGTCCGCAGTGCGGGGAAGCGTTGCGCCGTCTGCCGGATGAGGCCGCTTGGCGCTGTGTGAATCCGAGCTGTCCGGCGTTGATCCGCGAGGGACTCATACACTTCGTCTCGCGAAACGCCATGAATATTGACGGTTTGGGTGAGCAGTGGATCACCATCCTGCTTGACAAGGAAATGGTTCAGACCGTTGCTGATTTGTATCGGTTGCAGAAGGAAGATATGTTGCAATTGGACCGCATGGGTGAAAAATTGGCAGATAAGCTGCTGCACGCCATCGAGGCAAGTAAACAAAACTCACTGGAGCGTTTGTTGTTTGGGCTAGGGATTCGACTTGTCGGCGAAAAGGCGGCAAAGACGTTGGCGCAGTCCTTTCAAACGATGGATAGACTGGCGAGCGCGACTGTCGAAGAACTGGTTTTGGTGCCGGAAATTGGGCCGAAGATGGCGGAGAGCATTGTGCAGTACTTTGAAGCGCAGGGCGCGAGGGCATTACTTGCTGATTTACAGGCGCTGGGGTTGAATATGGCGTATAAAGGGTTGCAAACCGCCAAAGTGGAAAGCATCTTTACTGGGAAAACGGTTGTCCTCACAGGGACGTTGGAAACGGTGGAGCGGAAAGCGGCGACCACGTGGATTGAGATGTTGGGCGGCACGGTCACAGGAAGTGTCAGTGCAAAAACAGATTTTGTCATCGCTGGCGCGAAAGCGGGCAGCAAGTTGGAAAAAGCGCAAGGTCTCATTGAATCTGGCAAAAATCCTGGATTGCAAATTTTCAACGAAGAACAGTTCTTAGCATGTGTGGATGAGGCGGGATTGCGCTGATTGCCATGATTGCTTTTTGTGCGATCAGGCAAACGACAGCCCCCATGATAGGGGCGCCGTTTGCCTCGCCGTTAAGATAGCGATTGGTGCTAGTCACGAGAACGAAGAAATTCGGATACACTTAATTTTTGTTCGGTTTGTGCGTGAAAAAAGGCAATGCGTTTCGAATAACGACCAACAAAGAATGCTACAGGGATAGCGATAATTAAGCCGATAATCAGATCGTGGGGTTGCATCAACGCCCAACCTCCTTTTTTGAGGTTCCTGTCCGTGCCTGTTTCTATCTCTATGTATGGCGACATCTGTCCATGCCTCGAAAAATGCTGGGGGCAATGAAATTTTCAATCCGAATTCGATGTCTATTTTGCTATAATGAAAAACGGTATGGCGAGAGAGCTGTGTGATAGGAGGAATATGGTTCGGCATGATTCCGTATTGGTACTATGTCATGAGCTTTGTCGTTGCTTTTGCGCTTGCCTATGCAACGGTGCCATTCATTCGCAAAATTGCCTTGCGCACAGGTTTTGTCGACAAGCCAAATCACCGTAAAATTCACAAAGAGCCGATACCGCTCTTGGGCGGCCTCGCAATATATGTTTCGTTTGTCTTGAGTGCTGGTTTTCTCGGTCATGCGGGGCAGACATTTTGGGGCATTGCCGTGGGTGGCTTTGTCATTTTTGGCATCGGCGTGATCGACGATTTCTACAAAACGCGCGGCCGTGATTTTAAGGCTTGGCCGAAGTTCTTGATGCAAATCATCGCCGCGGTAGTGCTCATTCTGTTTCAGATTCGCATCAGCGGCGTGAACAATCCGTTTCATCACACCTATTACACTTTTCCGCTGTGGTTGTCGGTACTGGCGACCGTGTTTTGGGTTGTTGCTATCACAAACATGATGAATTTCTTGGATGGCGTCGATGGCTTAGCTTCTGGGTTGGCGGCCATTTCTGCGGTGACGTTGTTTTTCATCGCTTTGCTGACTGGGCAGTATGTCATTGCCATCTTGGCTGTCTGCTTGATGGGGAGTTCCATTGGCTTCCTGCGCCACAACTTTCACCCAGCCCGTATTTTTATGGGGGACGCGGGTGCGACTTTCCTTGGCTACGTGTTGGCGGCCATTGCCGTTGATGGGGCGTTCAAGTCAGCGACCTTGGTGTCTATCATTGTACCTGTGCTTGCGTTGGGCGTGCCGATTTTGGACACGATTTGGGTCGTCGCGCGTCGCTTTAAAGAAAATCGGCCATTTTATTTGGCTGACAAAGGGCATACGTTCCATATGCTGATGAAATCAGGGTTGAGTCAGGTTCAAACCGTGGCTTTCCTTTACCTCTTGGGTGTTTGTTTTTCGTTGGCTTCCATTGTTGTACAACTTGCCGCCCATTGACGAGTCTGTCCATCGGCGGTCTATTTGTGCGGGCATTCGGATTGGGCGGCAGGTTTGCCCGTGTGCTATAATCCCCAAAAGAACCATCTCCGTTGATATGGCGCTGCAGGCGCCTGTTCATATTGCCATTCTGTTTGCGAATTGCTTAGGAGGGACAAACTGTTGAAAATTTCGGAAGAAACGGTCAGCCATGTTGCGCGTCTGGCTCGCTTGGCGATGTCAGAGGCGGATCGCGCTACATTGGCGCCGCAATTGAGCGAGATCTTGGAGTATGCTGAGCAGCTCCAACAGGTGGATTTAGAAGGGGTCGAACCGACGAGTCACCCATTTGAGCAAACCAATGTATTGCGCGCGGATGTTGCGCGTGAAGGTCTTTCCAGGGAGGCTGCGCTTGCCAATGCGCCTGACGTCGAGGATGGACAAGTCCGCGTGCCAGCTGTACTTGATGGAGGTGGCTCGGCATGAGTAAACATACGGTCAAAGAGATTTTGCAATCCATACATAATCGAGAAACGACTGCTGTAGATTGGGTGCGCACTTCCTTGCAGGCCATTGAGCAAGTAGATGCTCAACTGCAATCCTTCCTTCACGTAGCGCCGGAACAGGCAATCAAGGCTGCGGAACAACAACCGCAGGGGACTCTCGGCGGTGTGCCATATGCGCTCAAGGACAACATCAATACAGAGGGAATGCAGACCACAGCGGCGTCGCGCATTCTCGAAAACTACATTCCGCCGTATTCCGCCACCGTCACCAAGCAATTGCAAACAGCTGGCAGCGTTTTGGTGGGAAAGACGAACTTAGACGAGTTTGCGATGGGCTCCACGACGGAGACGTCGGCTTTCAAAAAAACCCGCAATCCATACAGTGAATCGCATGTGCCAGGCGGATCCAGCGGTGGTTCAGCCGCTGCTGTCGCAGCAGGATTGGTGCCGTTTGCACTCGGATCGGATACGGGCGGCTCCATCCGGCAGCCTGCGGCATTTTGTGGTGTGTTTGGCTTGAAGCCCACCTATGGCCGTGTATCTCGGTACGGGCTGATTGCTTTTGCGTCTTCGTTGGATCAAATCGGTCCGTTCACACACACGGCGGAAGACGCCGCCATTGTGATGAACGCCATCTGCGGTCACGATGCGCTTGATTCTACATCCGCCAAGGTGCCTGCAGAAGATTTCACTGCTGATTTGGCGATGGGTGTCAAAGGCTTGCGCATTGGTATCGTCCGCAATTTGCCCGAAGCGGGGTTGGATCCAGCCATCAAGCAGGCGACAGACGCAGCCATCCAGAGCTTGACGGCTGCTGGCGCGCAAGTGGTGGAAGTCGATCTTCCACATTCAGAGTACGCGGTCGCCACATACTATCTGATTGCGCCAGCGGAAGCGTCATCGAACTTGGCTCGTTACGACGGGGTTCGCTATGGCCGCCGTGTGGAAACGAGCGCTTTGCTCGACATGTACGAACAAACGCGGAGTGAAGGCTTCGGCATGGAGGTCAAGCGGCGTATCATCATCGGCACCTACGCGCTTTCGTCAGGCTACTATGATGCGTACTATAAACGCGCTCAGCAGATGCGCACGCTGATTCGGCAGGATTACGAGCGGGCGTTTGAGCAGTGCGACGTGATTCTGATGCCGACTACGCCGACCACCGCCTTTCCGTTTGGCGACAAAGCGGACGATCCGCTCCAGATGTATCTGAACGACATCTACACCATCCCTGCCAATCTGGCTGGCATTCCTGGCGCGAGCGTCCCTTGCGGGTTTGCCAACGGGTTGCCGATTGGCTTGCAGATTCTGGCGAAGCCGTTTGCGGAGCGGACCATTCTGCGTGTGGCGCATGCGTATGAACAACTACGCGATTTTGCGTGGCCGACACCAGCGTTGGGGGTGGCGAAGTGAACTACGAGACGATCATTGGCCTTGAGGTCCATGTCGAGTTAAAGACCAACTCAAAGATTTTTTGCGGCTGTAAAAATGACAGCAAATCAGCGCCGAATACGAATGTCTGCCCTGTTTGCATGGGCTTTCCGGGGGCATTGCCGGTCTTGAATCAGGAAGCGGTGGATTTGGCGCTCAAAGCTTCTTTGGCGCTCAATTGTCAAATCAACCAGCAGTCGAAATTTGACCGCAAAAACTATTTCTACCCGGATTCGCCGAAGGCATATCAGATCTCACAATACGATAAGCCGGTTGGGGAACATGGATATATCGAGATCGACGTCAATGGCGAGCGGAAGCGGATTGGCATCACGCGCGTGCACCTGGAAGAGGATGCCGGGAAATCGACGCATGCGACAGATGGATCGCACACCTTGGTCGATTTTAACCGCACAGGTGTGCCGCTGATTGAGATTGTGTCCGAGCCGGATATTCGCACGCCGGAGGAGGCGCGTTTGTATCTCGAAGCGCTCAAATCTATCATGCAGTATTGTGATGTCTCCGATTGCCGGATGGAAGAAGGGTCTTTGCGCTGTGACGCTAACATCTCCTTGCGACCGGTTGGCGAAGCGAAATTTGGCAACAAGGCTGAATTGAAGAACATGAACTCGTTCAGGAACGTGCAGCGAGGACTGGAGTACGAGGAACAGCGCCAACACGACGCATACGAGAATGGCGACAACGTGGTCCAGGAGACGCGGCGTTTTGATGAGGCGACGCAAACGACCATTTCCATGCGTTCCAAAGAAGAGGCGCATGACTATCGCTATTTCCCAGAGCCGGATCTGGTCGATCTCCACATTGACGACGCCTGGTTGGATGGCATTCGCGCTGCATTGCCGGAACTGCCATTGCAAAAGCGGGCGCGTTACGAAACGGAGCTTGGCTTGCCTGTGTATGATGCGGGCGTGCTCACGTCAGATCCGCAGGTCGCGCTTTATTACGAAGCGGTGATTGCGTCTGGGGTGGATGCGAAAGCGGCGAGCAACTGGGTGATGAGCGACGTGCTCGGCGCTTTGAACAATGAGGGGAAAACGCCTGCGCAATCACCGATTTCGCCGGAAAACCTCGCTGGTCTGATTCAGGAACTGGACAGCGGCAAGATTTCGTCCAAGCAGGCGCGTGAAGTGTTCAAGTTTATGTGGGACTCTGGCAAAACTGCAAAGGCCATCATTCAGGAGAAGGGCTTTGAGCAAATCAGCGATGCGTCTGTACTCGGCCCGATGCTCGATGAAGTACTGGCGAACAACCCGAAATCTGTCGAGGACTACAAGGGCGGCAAAGCACGTGCGCTCGGTGCCTTGGTTGGCCAAGCGATGAAGGCGACGCGCGGCAAAGCGAATCCCGCGTTGGTCAACGAACTGTTGATTGAGAAGATCAAAGCGTTGGATTGATTGGCGGCTGAATCATTGACGTCTTGGACAAAATGGATAGCAGAGGGGCTCGTGCATCTATGTGCGAGCCCGCCTTATTTTTGGATATTGGTGTGCATATCGCACGCTTTGTGAATCGAACCGGAGGATATACATGACAAATGTGAAGACAAACGCCCCTGTAGCAGTGGGCGAGCATCATGAAGTGACAGCCGTTCGCTTGAATGACGACGGCGATGGCGTAGCCACTGTCGAGGGATTGACTGTATTTATCCCCTATCTTCTGCCTGGGGAGAAGGCGACTGTGCGCGTGATCGAACGGCAGCGGCGCTTTGCTAGGGCTGCGCTGGTAGAGCGCCATACTTCAGCAACGGACAGGCAGGATGCGCCATGTCCTGTGTTTGGTGAATGCGGCGGTTGTCAGGTGCAACATCTTGCTTATGCGTCGCAACTGGCGTGGAAGGCTGGCAGCATTGCCAGGGTGGCCAAACAACTGGGATTGGATGCGGATACTGTGGTGCGCCCCATCATTGGCAGCGAGTCCCCCTTCCGCTATCGCAATCAAGTGCAGATGCCGGTGGCGTTCGATGCAGAAGCAGGGAAAGTGAAAATGGGCTTCTTTGGCGCGCAATCGCATCGCATGATCGAGACGGATTCCTGTCATCTGCAGAGCCAGGCGATGCAAAAGACGCTGGTTGCCGCCTGCGCGTTTTTGACCAAACTCGGCAGCGCGTTGGCGACAAAGGTACATCATGTCATTGTGCGGGAATCGGCGATGAATGGGGAGCAGTTGGTGGTTTTCGCGAGTCACGCCAACAGCGCTGAATTGAAGCGCGCGCTGATACGATTCAAGGCGGCTGATGTGACGACCGTGGGTCTGACGGTGCAGCCGAAAATTGGCGGGCCTGTTTGGGGGCGGACGGTCGAGATCTTGCGGGGAACCGGGATGCTGCAGGAGCGGATAGGCGGCATTTTGTTTCGGGTTTCGCCGAGATCGTTCCTACAGGTGCAAACACCGCTTGCAGAGCAGATGTATGCGACGGTGCGTGATTATGCGGCGTTGACACCCGAAGATACGGTCATTGACGCTTATTGCGGCATTGGAACAATGACCTTGATGTTGGCCCAGACGGCGCGGCATGCCATCGGCGTTGAAGAAGTGGCGGCGGCTGTGGCGGATGCGCGCACCAATCAGGCGGACAATGGCATCCAAAATGCTGAATTTGTCGCCGGAAGTGTCGAGACATGGCTGCCGAAATGGGTCGCCGATGGCAATCGTGCGGATGTCGCCGTGTTCGATCCGCCGCGCAAAGGCATTGATCCGGCGGCCTTGGCGGCTGTTGCAGAAGTGGCGCCAAGGCGGATTGTCTACGCGTCTTGCAATCCGGCCACATTGCAGCGGGATTTGAAGTATCTGATGGAGCATGGGTATGCGGTCGAAGCGATGCAGCCGCTGGATATGTTTCCGCAGACGAGCCACGTGGAGTGCTGTGTGTTGCTCATTAGGAAGTAGCATTTTGAGAGCCGCATTTACCTGCCTGTTGAAGCCCGAACGTATTTAGCGTTCGGGCTTTTGTGTATTTGGAGGACAATCGGATAGAGAGGAATGAAGTTTTTTCGTGGGGCTTTAACTGATATGAACGAGGCCGTCAACCGCCACTCGTTTTTTTCTTGTCAAGAGACCATGGAGTTAAATGCCTGGCCCGAAGGCAAGGTTCGTCGACGGTTGGCAGTCTGATATACGCGGGTTGGATACCGCAGT
>NZ_JBHUCX010000075.1:32235-83916 GCF_042678105.1 Alicyclobacillus fodiniaquatilis | reverse complement strand
CCTCCGTCAAAGGGCTGCCTCTGACTAATCGCGTGCGTTCGATGTACTCCATCTAGCACATAGTTCAAACGAGGGTTCCCTTCACCGGGCTCTTTGCCTTCAGGTCCGACATTTAACCTGTTCATGCTTCAACAAATAATGGTATGACACACCTGCTGCCTACTACTCTAGGCTATTGTAGAAATGGTGTTTTATTATCGTGTTGCTCCGCGGTACAACCTATCGCCCAAATAAACCCAAGCAACTCCCTTGCTACCGCCGTGACTGCCACAGCATGCGGCTTACCCTTTGGATACCATTCGAGTGTACTTTCGGTGCAATCGATTTTGAGCTTTCCATGCAATATTTTGTTCCTTGTGGCGCATAGATACCATTACGCAATAGGAACTTGAGCAGGCGATGGCGTGCCGCCAATTGATCTTTTTTGGCGTCTTCTCGCGCTCGAACAAGATCTCGCAGTGCATCACGTCGATCCGTCTTTACACGATCCCCCTGGCGAACTGGAATGAGTGATGGAGCCACCACGATACACGTGATACCCATTGAATGAAGTTGGCGGTACCCAATCCATATCCCGTTGGCCCCGCTTCATAGCAAACCTCAAGTTGAGCGTCGCTCCCTAACTTTCCAATGAGTTTGCGGACTGCCTCTGGTGTATTGGCGATGGTACCGTGGAATCTCGGCGCTTCCCGGCCTGTGTCGGCAATTCCAATGGCAATTGTGTCCTTTGATACATCTAAACCTACGAATTTTATGTTATTCTTCACTGTAACCGGCTCCTTTTCGTATTGTGGCTCTGCACTGGTTATCCAAAATTCAGTGTAACCCACGTGCTTACGAAATGGGGCTGGCCTCGTTCATTATGACTAAAGAGCTATTAGATCGGAGTTTCGCTGTCCATATCGAAGATGCATTCCCATGTTGGATATGCGTTTGTACAGCTTGGCAGACTCGTCTTCAACTCGAGGCCAGGGGATGATCATAGCTAATTGGCATCAGCGGTTATTTTCGTTCATATGGACCTCGAAAGGAAGAAAGAACCCGTGAGGGAGAAGCATCTGATTCGGGCCTTTGTGATACACAACAGTGTCCTCGTTTTCAAGTGATCCCAATCCGTCTGGACCATCAGTAATACAGACCATTCGAGATTTGCAGTCGCTGTTGAGTGCATTACAGGATAATACGCCAGTAATCTTGGCAGGTCATTCTTACCGTGGGCTTTGCGCTCAACGATTTGCTCGTGAACATCCCAATAGCGTTTGCGGTATTGTGCTTATTCGTTTTACTATGGCGAAGGCGTGCGAATAAGTTTCATGACGCTCCCCTGTAAGCTGATAGGATGTTGCTTGAACTGCTCTGATACTTGAGCCTGAAAGTTCTGATTGACCACTTGCTCTAAATAAGCGGCCAACACCCTCATCTACATTTGTAGACCATCTCCTCTTTTACACAATCATAAGGACTTAATTGGAATGAGTCGAATGGTTATACAGAAGATGGTATATATTTGCGCGCTACTTGATGCATTACATCATTTTGCAAGTGGGAAGTTGGCTTGTGCTGACTGTATTTTATATGAATTACCATTTGATGGATATTGATGTAGTTAATTACGATTTGAATATTCAACAAGCTGTCTTGTCAGAAAAGAGGGGCTTGGGATTGCCCCTCTCACTTCTTTGATTTATATGCTCTTTTGGTAATCTTTCTGGTGGGGTTTCTTAACTTCTTTATACCGATTCTTCTTCATTCTTTTGACACACAAAATAACAAAGAGTGTAGTTGGAAACAGGTAAATGAACAATGCCCAAGGTTTATTTGAATCTGTTCCCGAAAATACCCCATGAAAGGTTACAGATAAGAACATCGGGAATGAAATAATGTGGATGGTACGCCAAACTCTCACTCCAATCTTTTCTCTAAAGTATGAACTAGCAATTAGCATTACCCAGGCATATAACGCGAGAATACCGAACGCTACAGGTATCATCCGATAGTTATCCGTAAATGGAATCAGTAAGTTTTTGATTGTCGTAGGTACGGATTTATCCATATACAGACCAAAAAGATGACAGAATAAAAAGGGGAAAACGAGAAGGGATGCATATTGGTGCATCTGAGTCATGAGTTTACGCATATTCCATCTGTCCCAAAATGAAAGCGAACTTGACGCACCAAGTAGTACTGCAATGGACAACAAACCATAAGATGTAAATCCTGCTGAGCGCTCTAAGTACCAATAGGTAGTATTCGCTGTAGCTGCAGGCGGATTAAGGACCTTGGTTGTAAAAAACGAAAATCCGACTACGGCAGCTGCTATAATGAAGGCTAAGATCAGTGGAAAGCGTTGACGCTCGTTTATCAGTTGCATGAATGTTCAACCTCCCCAGAGATTTTCACGATTATCCAATCACACTGTTTATTCATGTCAAAAAGTTGTTGAGCGGCGGAGGTACCTAATATTAATGCAGCCTTTGCTAGAATTTCTGCTTCAATAAGGCTTGGGGAAATCACTGTACACGATATAATGTCAGTGTCCGCAGGCTCGCCTAAAAACGGGTCGATAATGTGGTGAACTTTTCGCCCTTGTTTGGACCACGTTCTGCTATAAGTCCCACTGGTAGCGACACACATGTTCGACACATTGAGATTGAAAATGTGTTTATCTTCATTAAACGGATCAGTAATACCAACCACCCATGGCTGACCGTTGTTTGTTCCCTTGCAAACTAAGTCTCCTCCAGCGTTACAGATAAAATCACTGACACCATTGTTTAAAAGGTGATCTGCTGTTTGTTCTACAATCCATCCTTTTGCAATTCCACCTAGGTCTAACATATAGCCATTGTCTAAGCGTACTTCCTGGGTCATTTCATTTAATTGCAATGGTGAATGCATAGGTGGTAAATAGGGATACTGAATCCTAAAGAGTTCTTGGGTTTGATTATGAATGTCTTTGAAAGTCACACGATAACCTAAATTTTGAATCACATACCCCATAAAGGGATTAAATACCCCATTCGTTAGATCAAATTGTTCGTTCGCTAAGCGCAAGATTGTAAATGTGTCTTTCGTTACTGCAATCCATTTTCCAGTTTGTTGATTAATATGAGATAGTTCACTGTCATTACGAAATCTCGTCAATCGGGACTCCAAAGCTTCCATCCTGCTCTTAGCTGACAGAATCACATCATTCAGTGATGAAATAGGTTGGAATTTAGTGTCATCGATGATGAATTCGACGTTGGTTCCCATTGCACGAAATAAGTTCATTTTCATGGCTGGGACGCAGAAGAGCTTGTGATTGGTGGCACAGTCGGTTGACTCTGAGTCACTTTGTTCTGACTGGATGACCGAGTCGGTGTTTGATTTCTAGTGCTAGACGATGCACTACTTGAACTTGACTGCCTAGTCTGAGTATTGGTTTGCTTCGTACTTACAGTAGGTAGGGTCCTCAATTTATGAGTCTTGACCGCTTGTTTCAGTGTATTTAATGTTGGACGGTCTATTTCGCCAGTGATTGTCAAATGATAAGCCTGTTGAAATGATTTTACGGCTTGTGAGGTGACAGGCCCGTAATACTCAGTAAATGCATGATTAAAGTAACCAAGTTCATATAGCTGCTCTTGAATTGTTGTTACTTGAGAGCCTGTGGAACCTATTTTGTAAAGCGCAGAAGCAGTAGTGACTGTCTTTTCAGTCGGTTTAACTGTTTCAACTGCAGTAGTAGTCGCTTTATTTTGAATGGATTTCGCATCAGAATGAATCGATGCACTGATATTGTGCCAGATGGAAAAGAAACCACCAAAGGCTACGACGGGCATGGTCCATGACAAAGAAGCCAACCATCTACGGAATTTCCTCTCTCTACGTTGACGTTCCAGTTGCTTTTGCTCATTTGGCATCAAAATCTCACTCCTTCTCAATACGCTTCAAAGGTAGAGATGTTCATTTCAGAATGAAATTTTTCACGCGGTTCGAATGTTGCTAACATTTCATTACAAAGATCATTTTAATTTTGCATTTCGGAGTAGTGGAATCGCGATTAAGACTGCAAATACTGCTGCGATGATTCCTAAAGTGAGCGGACTTGGCAATCCATGACCAATTCGCCAATGGTGCCACGGGGCGGAAACAGGAATCATTATAATCGCAGCAATCGCCCCCACAAGTAGTCCAATGATGTTGATCCCGAGACGTCCATTGCGACCAGACACGCCTAATTGTCCATTCCAATCATTTGCAATCAGGCGCGGTACCCTTCGGATATGAGCGTAGATATGGACGGCAATTAAAGGCAGCCACAAAGCAACACTAACGGCATGAATCTTAAAAAACAGACCAGTGTGGGTAGGCCCGACAAATGCCAGCCCAAATCCACTAATGAAGACCAAAAAAGTGATAAAAACGAGGAACGGAGCTAACAGTCGGAGCCATATGTTTGGTGGGCCTTTCTGGACGAAAGCAGGCGACCTCGTATAGAAACGGAAAAAACGATATCCTGTGCTGCACATCTTTACGATCAGTGGTCCAGACAAAAGCACGCCCACAAAAATGTGAACTGAGATCAGTGAGTGTAAGTTCGCTGTGATGACAAGTTCTGTCACAATGAGTACAAATAGCACAGCGCCTGCAAGCGCAGTTAATCGTTCGTTACAGACGACAGCTGATTTTTTTTTCGCAATAATCTTAGGTTGATTCATCAATTCCGTCGCTCCAATCACTTTTGAGAAAACATGATATTAAGCTTCGATTTTCTGGAATTTAGTATTAAGTATAGTAGTGAATTCTCAAATAAAGATTTGAGAGGAGAATAGCCAGATTGCCCAAAATGCAGGATGAATGGTTCTTAGCTCGGGCAAACTTATATCGTTTGGATCAGTCTTATGTGTGATACAGATGTATCTAATAGATCAAATTATCGTTGACTTAGAATCAGTCTAAATCCGATACTGGCATTGTATAAAGAAGCGAGGTGATATGTATGGCGACTCTTTCCGCTTCAAAACGGCTAGACGAGGTTTTAGGGAAGGATCACAAGCACAATGTATCAGATTGGATTGGCGACGCTATATATGGCGTTAACGATGGATTAGGTGCCATTTTTGGCATTATTGCAGGGGTAGCAGGTTATACATCTAACAGCCACACGATATTAATCTCGGGCCTATTTGGAGCATTAGCGAGTACCTTATCGATGGGGGCAGGCGCATGGCTGGCAACTAAGTCGGAGAATGAACTTATGGACACAACCATATCTCGGGCGCGAAGGTCGATTGAAACTCAACGTGAACGTGAACTTGAAATCTTGTCGCTTATCTATCAAGTAAAGGGTTTTAATGAAAAGGACGCTCAGTATATCGCCAAGACCATTGCCAAGGACGAAAAAATGTTTCTTCAGACCGTTGCACAGGAGAAACATGGACTTCATGAATCAGCCAAAGGAAACCCATGGTCATCGGCGACATCAGGCTCGATATCTACACTGATTGGAGCAATCGTTCCCTTAATACCATTCTTTTTTATCGGTGGCAGGGTGGCCTTAATCCTAGCTGCGATCATATCAATTTTAGCCCACTTCGTAGTTGGGGCGCTAAAAAGTCTAGTCACCGTTCGTTCTTGGTGGTCAAGCGGTTTGGAAATGACGATTGCAGGAATTATTGTTGGTGTTGTTTCCTACGCACTAGGACTATTGGGCAATGTCATATTTGGAATAGGTTAACTAAAAGTTATTTCTTTGTTGTACGGATTGTGAGGCAGCACAAAATATGTTGCTCCTATAAACTCAGCACATTAGGTGTATAGTGAATCCAAAAAAGGTGAACAGAAATTATTAGTTTGCAGTTTACCATATTATAAACAATTCTGTGCGGTAAGCACGTCGATTGGGATTACGGAAGGGCTCCAAATGGCTCGGCGGGAACTGCAGATCCTGTTGGGGCAGTACGATTTGCCATACGAGCAACTAGAACACCGCTTGAGAGTCTAATTTGCACCATGTGATTTAGCAGTTTTGTTAAGGCAAAGCCAGACAAACGAAGCGCGGAGCGCGACACTGAACATTCCTTGAGGGCAACGACCCTGGCGGGCAGCACAGCTGGCCTCCACCCTTCGATAGGTGGAATGATGGAATGTAAGGCCAGAAATGGACCCTGTGAGGCGTGAGAGGGTAGACCTCGGAGGTAGAAGTGGAGATCCAAAATCGATACCATAAATTTCAAAAAGAGCACAGCCCTTATTTGAACGTACCCTAACGGCTGAAAGGGCTATGAAATCGCGGTATTCCAAGCCAAACGTCTGGTTTATCCTAAGAAGGAAACCGCTAAATGGCCGGGAGAATCTTAATCATTGAGAGAAGTAAGTCCGAGAACAACTACAAATATCGGATGAATGGTGCGTCATTTTGCATTTGACCATCACGTAAGTACACGTCGATCGGTCAAATTCCGAACCGAAATTAGTTGACATGTATCTAAGAACGCTTTAATATTACGTTTAACTTAATAAGTGAAACGTAGTAAAGTGGAGGTATATTGTATGAGAAAAAAGGAATTAGGACGTTTTTCGGATGCGTCGTTTCTCATTCTTTCTAGCTTGGCTAACGGTCCAAAACACGGTTACGCCATGATGGAAGACATTCGGGCGTTCAGCGGCACACAATTGGAGCCAGGAACGCTTTACGGCGCGATTACACGCTTAGAGAAGCAGGGATGGATAGAAGCACTCCCCACCGAAGAACGACGGCGACCGTACCGCATTACTGGCGAGGGTGTTGCTGCACTCCGTGAACAAGTTGCAACATTGGAACAGGTCGCTTCAGTTGGAAAGAACAGATTGGCAACAATGGAGGGATTTTAATGCGTTGGTTGCTAAAGCTTTACCCTCGCCAATGGCGTGAACGGTATGAAGAAGAAATGTCAGCGGTATTAGAAGAACATGGGATTTCGCCCGCAACAATCATCGACCTGTTGATGGGTGCTATAGATGCAAATTTAAATTACGGCGGTTTTTCGGAAGGAGTGATGTATATGGCAAATCGTCTGCGTTCGGGCATGATTATGGTGTTTTGTGCATTTATGTTGTTTGGAGTGGGTTGGGGAATGTTGCAACGGCTTAATGATCCAATGTCTCTCTTTCAAGCGGCGAATAAGGTTCACCCTGAGTTCGGAATTCTCCACACTGCCGTTTTAATTGTTGGATGTTTGGCGTTTGTTGCGTTATTGGCCGGTGGTCTTCCGATTTTCTTTATTTCTGTTAAACGAGCTATCAAAACTAGGAAAAGAGACGCATTGGTGCCATTTTGGGTCGCCTTATCCTGCCTTTTGCTATTCATTCTCGAAACCGCTATTTTAGCAGACTGGCACCGGATTGCATTCGCCGAACATCATTTGGTTCGATTTTTCTTAAGTTACTTGACGCTAGTCGCTATTGAATTAATCGTTGGGACGTTTTCGGTCTCATTGACAATTTCCAGAACGGATTTCCAATTACGAGAACTGAAATTTATGCTTGTTCCCGAGATTGTTATTTTATTTGGCATGGTTGTTTCCGTTGTTTTGTCAACAGTTCTTATCATCTTGATTACCGCCTATGCACCACAACTATTCAATACTCAGGATGTGGGTAGCCAGATGTTCATTACAGGCATCATCTTTATGGCTCTCGGAACAATATTCGCTTGGATGGGACTTCGACGAGGAGCAATAAAAGGATTTAACCAGTTAACACAAGTCTAATCTTTGCAAATGTGCTGTTGATGGGGGATATATGATGAAACCCAGCTTGACTAAACTGCCAACTCGGTATTGGTTCACGTTACTTCTTGCTCTGGTTACTGCTTTTGTTTTCGGACAGCTCAATTATGGGAATCTGTTCTTAAATGCGGTGCCGTGGGGAATTATTGTCCTTATTTTGACAACATGGTTCGGGAAGAGCCAAAAGGACGCATTACGATTAGGAGCCGTGTTTGGTTTCCTCTTGTCCTATGCATACTTGTGGTTTGATAACCACAACATCCATTCCCTTACCCAGATCCTAATTCTGATCCCGCTAATTATCCTACCATCCTTATTCGGGTTGTTGTGTGGGGCAGCACTAGGGTATTTAGGATGGCGACTTCGGAAGTTGTTCAGGAGGAAGCATGGCGAACACCAATCATCTTGAAACTCAAAGACAGATCAACTTAATTACCAGCAAAGACGCTTATGTCACTACAACGGGCGAGACTGGGTCTTCGGATTATATCGCTCGTTTTTGAATAAACACCCATCTTGGCTGTGTTGGATGTTCTTGAACATTCAGATGATTACAATGAAGGAAACCATGTGGACTGACGCTTTGCATAAAAATACGCCTGTGTTTCGTGGTTCTTGTTCAGCCCTCGGGATGGTTTAATCCGATAGCGATTAAAGCGGAAATTGGCGTAGAAGATTCAAAAGTATTGAGAGAGTTGTCTGCAATCACGTCATGTCTAGAAATTTGAATAGGATCTCCGCCAATAAAGTGCCGAACCTACCTTTATAAGAATGGTAACCACCGGCTCATCGCAAATTGTAACTTTAAATCGTGTTGTCTCGTCTAGATAATGCAAGCTAACACGAGGAGGTTCATCATGAATAAGCACTTTTCTTTAATACCGCTCATAGGAATAGTGTTATTGACTGTAGCGGGCTGTGCCACTAGCCTGAATGGAAATGGCGCTAACAATAATCAAGTCACAAATTCAACATCAAACGCGACCGACGCCAATGCTGTGTCCAATTCAACGACACCGACAAGCAATACCGCTTCGAATACAGGCAACACAGTAAAAAGTGCTTCAGTAGCTAACAGAACAGCGTCACAATCCAATTATACGAGTGAAATCGCGTTGATAAAAGGCAAGGGCTACTCAGTAAATGGAACAACCCCGAATGCGATGGTCAAAACGTCATCTGGCGCAACATTATCTGCTTGGATGGGTGTGTCCGGAACGGATGGGTACAATCAGTTCATTTTCTTCTTTCTCAATGGGAAGTATTTAGGAACAGATACTGCAAAACCAAGCGTGGAGATCACAAGTGTTAAGGCTGCTGAAAATGGCATTGCTGTTACCTATCCTGTCTATAAGAAAAATGATTCTTTTGCAAACCCAACCGGAGCACCTGTAACGATTACGTATACTTGGAATGGTTCAAAAGTGGTTCCTAACAAACCTTATCCAAAGCAATTCCAATCAAGCAACAATTCATCGAATAACCAGTTGTCAGCCTCGTTAGCGGCAAAGATGAAAAATGTCGCTGGCATATCCGATCCAGCGGCATTCGTCCAGGGATTCAATCAATTAAAGACAGATGTTGCACAAGGGAACAAAGCGGGAGTGGCTGCGTTTGGCGCCTATCCGATGAACGTAAACACTGATGGAAAAAAACAATCGATAGCCAATGCACAAGCTTTTGTCCAAAACTACGATGCTATCATGACCCGTAAGGTGAAGTCGGCCATCACGGCTCAACAAATCAACCAGCTGTTTGTTAATGATGAGGGTGTCATGGTAGGAAACGGAGAAGTCTGGCTTACTCAGCACGATAGCAGCAAGTGTAGCATTTACGCGATTAATCCCTGATGAAGGCTGATCACAGGTTGCAGAGAGCGTTTAACGAAACATAAATCGGGTTATTGGTCTAATAAAAAGCATCGAACGGCAAGCAAAGACCGAGGGTATTTTTCCTCGGTCTTTGCTCTATCTAAGGAACAACCATACCTTTGTGTTTCTTCGATAATTCCACATAATATGTCTGTCAGTGACTGTCATCCTCAATTGATACAGCTTGTTATGCCTAATTGCTGTCCACCACAGGCTGGAGTCCCGCTGTCGGCGCCTGAGTTGTTTGGTATTGATAGACTGTATTATCCTCTTGCCACACGAGAGTCGTCTTCGGACCTGATTGTTGTGGAATTTGGATTTGTGCTCTTAATGATGAGGGGGGCTCCTTGGTTATAAGGGCTGAAGCGAGTAAGCGGATGGCAGCTATAATGCGCAAGGTGAAGAACATCGGAAAGCCGTATGCGGGAGAATTGTACCCCCTGAGCGGAGAAAATCAGGATAAGAACCAAATATCCAGTTCCAGAGGCTTGGCACATCAAAATTTATTCCCCTTTGCCGCATGGGCAGGGGTTATAGATAGTTGGTAGGCTTTCGATGTTGCTGAATCGATTTTTTAGCCGTCAAATCCTCATCGAAATCGAGTACAACAATATACTTAAGCCCGTACACTTCACAAATATCAGCCGCATATTGGTCCTTTGTATATTTTTTCACCTTGACAACAATTGGTTGATGTTCTGAATCGAGAACTGTCATTTTCATTCTATCTGAATTTTCCCTAGTATGATAAGGGGTGATTGATTTGTAACACCTCATAGACGGTCTAACCTATGTCACGCACAGTTTTAAGGCGGTGAGGATACTGCAAGGTGCCCGAGCTACCCGGCCAGCTTAACAGGAATAAGCAACTGTGGTTAAAAAACTCCCTCCTCTCCTCTATTTATGAAGCGTGGCGATCGATGCCGCGCTTTTTTTGCGTGATTGGGCTATTATCGGAAAACTGAGTGTAATGAAGTGCCTGTATGGCATCGTCTTAATCAGTGAATGCGATTGGAGGAGGTACTGTTTGCAAATAGAGGACTTGTTTCACCAATATGCGGACGAAGTTTTTACGTTTCTAGTGTACTTGTTAAAAGACCGATCCCTGGCAGAAGACGTGACGCAAGAGACATTTATCAAAGCCATGCGGAGCCTCGAACATGGAAATCATATTCAGTGTCCAAAGCCCTGGTTGCTGCAGATTGCAAGACGCTCGGCGATTGATGTGTTAAGGCAACATAAACGTCACGTAACTTCGGTGATTGAGGATGTACAGGTCATTCCTGATTCTTACGCGGGGACTGAAACAGTAGCTGCATCAAATGTTACGGTTTCCCAACTGTTAACAGTGTTCGAAGAAATGAAACCCGAATACCGGCAAGTGGTTTTGTGTCGGTCGGTTATGGATATGACATCGGAAGATACGGCACAGATCTTAGGCTGGACCTCAAATCGTGTTGGCGTTACGCTGCACCGTGCTTTGAAAGCCGCACGACAGGAACTCAAGAGGAGAGGGTGGTTTAGTGAAATCGCAAAATGAAGACACATTGTTGCAGGAATTCGATAAGATGCCAAAGCACCATTTGAGCGATTCAGCAAAACAACAGATGTTGTCCGAAATTCAAAATCAGAAGGCACGACCCCAGTCTCGGTTTCCTCGTTGGATCGGCAGTATCACTGCGGGTGTTGCTGCGTTGATCATTGCTGCAGGTGGCATTTACGGTACTTTAAATCATGCGCGACACCAGCAAAGTAACAACACATCCCTAGCCACGAACCAAAAGGATAGTTCCGTAATGCACAGTGCCCTTAACAGCAATTGGCAAAAGATTGTCAATCAAATGGGGGAAAAACGAGCAGCACAACTTCAGCGAATGTTGACACAGGCGACAATCGTTATGGATAAGGACGCTTTTAGTGATGATGGACCACCAGAACCAGATCCACAAGGAGAAAACGTGCTTCAGTCCGACTATAACCACCTGTTGCAAATGTTTCCGACGGCAGTGAACCTAATTCGAGCTAATCCTCAATTGGTGACCAATATGGACGCAAGTAGTGACTTGCCGGGATATGTTACTAATCAAGCAACAGGCAAGTCAGACGAGGTAACCGACGTTGTTGCTTTAATTTACCGAGCTTACAAATCGTCCATGTATGATTTGGGGCCTAGCAGTGCCTCGGCTCCATCACCTATGCAGTCTCTGAATCGGTATCAGTGCGCTGATCTATTTGCCCGCATGAATCGCTTATTGTTCGGGAACGAAAGCAAATAAAAAAGAGTAGAGTCACCTAGGGGTATGGGCGACATACGCGCGAAACTGCGTCATAGGCTCTCTTTTATTTCCACAAGGCCATCTTTGATGTCTTAAAACCTGATGATATAGCTAATTTGTGATACCTTGATTTTGAGATGAGTTTGGATGCCCCACTACCAAGCGTTATTAGTCGGACGTCCAAACCAGCTTACAAAGTCTTAGAAACGACCGTTTAATATTCATGGATGCCTAAGGTGCTTCCATTTGATACAAACTAAAACTCACTTACTGCTGTGGTATTATCTTTTAAAGAAGCTAACAAAACGTATTATTCAAAAGTGCAACATACTCTCTCGCACGTTGGACGCGGGTTCGTTACGCCTCACCTCCACCAAGGACTTGAAACTGTATAGCAAGATGTGATATACGGGCCAGGATTTGGCCCGATATTTCTATTCGTCTAAAAATCAAATCACAAAATATGAACTTTCAACAATATTGTTATTGATAATATGTCAAAACGACATAATTGTATATTGATATCCGGTGAGGTATGGTGTAATGTCTACTCCATAGTCCAAAAGATGGTATAGGAGTGGCATTTGACCCATGGATGATTTTGACCTAAAGGCTTTTCGAGAGCAGAAGCTCAATTGGACCCAGGCTCAATTAGCCGAACAGATGGAGGTTGCACAAGACACTATCTCTCGAATTGAAAATGGTTCAAGAGCAATTTCACTAGAGTTTTTTCTGAAACTATGTAGGGTAGCGGGGATGACACCCGATGAGGTACTGAAATTCAAAATATCCCAACCGCAAGCCGTAGAGGTTGACGACGTGTATTCGGATTTGGTAATTCGACGTAATACCCTGAACCAATACATCGAGCCTCGTTACAGGCAATTTGTTGATGAGAAATTCAAAGAAGCTGACGTACAAAGGATTGACGATATTCATAATGTCTTGCATGTTTACGGTTCGAAACCATTGGTTGCATTTATTGGACCCTCTGATGCTGGGAAGAGCCGTATGATCAATTCTTTGACGGGTATCTCCCGTCTATTGAAATCTCAGTGGACGCCAACCACCGCAGTAACCGTGTATGTTAAGCACATCAATGATAGGCCAACATGGATGGAGGACACGGTTTGGGTATTCAAATCTGAAAGCGAATCAAAGGGATGGAATTACCGGCGGTTTCATGATGAAGAATATTGCCGGGCTCAGAAAATAGCCGGAGGGTCACTTGATATTTTAGAGGAATATTGCAATCGTGACTCAAAGGAATATGCAAAAACTGTTGATTCGGCAGTTGTCTACGTTGATTCCCCCATATTGCTGGCGTGCGACATCGTAGATTTGCCCGGCTTTGGAACAGAAAGTGTAAGTGACACCGTTTATTCGCAGAGAGCTCGAGAGCAAGCGGATGCTACTGTGTTCTTATGCCAAAGTAACGCCTTTTTCAACAAACATGAGGATGTTCTGTTCCTTAAAGAAATAGTTCACCGTTTGCCCACAATTCACTTGTCTGGCCATGCTCCTGTTCTTTCAAACTTGTTTGTCGTGGCTTCTCAAGCCAAATTTGTTGGGGAAGAGAACATTCCTATGGTGCTGGAACGGGGATACTCTACCATTGCGACACAGATTTCTGAAGAGCTTGTTCGCCAACATTTCCGTTTGGAAGCTGATCAATTCTATCCAGCACTTCGGAAAAGGTTTTTTACATACGCAATCGAAGATGACGCAGAGGGGTTACGCCGCCAGTTTGAGTCCCAGCTTATATACCTGCTTGAGGAAATTCTTCCACCAATCCGAAAAGAGGGGTTGTCTCAGACCATTTGTGAACTCAGGCAAGAGGCCAAAGGGTACTTTGAGCACCAAGTTCAATATTATGAATCGGTAGTCCACAATATTGAAGCAGCAAAAGCAGAGATGCAAAAACTTGAACGTGAGAAGTACGGGAAATTCAACGAGCTCCAGGCCAACAAGACCGAGGTCATCAAAGAGCTCGAACAGCACCGCAAAAAAAACCGTGATGACATGCGGATATGGGAAAGAGAAGAAGTCACGGTTAAGAAGATCAAGTCAATCATTGAAGATAAAAAATATAGCAAGAAACAGGCGCAAGAGTATTTAGCCGGTAATGTGTCGGACAGTTACTATGTACAGTTGCAGAAGGTTATCGAAACAAGTACCGTTCAATTTAATGAAATTGTTACTCGATTTTTCAAGGAAGCGGAGAAGTCTCTGGCCCAACCAGAACGAATAACGACGGGGCCTGTTCGAGCGCCTTTTGATTTTAAGGGTGCATTAGCCGGCGGTCTAGCGGGTGTTACAGTCCTCGGAGGACTCGGACTTTGGGCAGGTACATTGGGGAACTTGGGTGGATATATATTGGTTACCCAAGGAGTGGGTCTACTATCTTCATTAGGGATATCTGTTGGTGGTGGAGCTGCAGCAGTATCCGCCGTAGCCGCAATTGGTGGACCAGTAACAATTGGTATCGCAATTGCCCTGGGAACATTCTTGGTTGTTCGAGCTGTCGTAGGTGATGGTTGGAAAGAGAGACTTGCCAAGAAGCTTCTTGAGGCAATTCACAAGGAAGATTTGTTGAGCAAATACATTGATTCGATTGACCAATACTGGTCAGATACGAGAACGGCAATTGACGGTGTGGTGGATTCACTTATGAGGCAATACGAGGAGTACATACAAATTCAACGGGATATAGTAGCTTCTCAAGACCCGAGAGCCGTCTTGGAGCTTGCTGAGAAGGCGAAAATGATGCGGGATTTTTTCGACTTTCTCCCTTGGCCATGCCCATCTGATGGTGTGATTGCCTTCAATCCTATTACAGAATGACTGGCATTACTATTCTTGAGCTGAGTAAAGGGAGTGATAAATGATGCTTATCATTGAGTCTATTGTAGTTGCATTGGTGATTGATTGGGTTGCGGGTATGATTGGAATCCCTAAATTATTCCTTTTAGGGATTCTGTCATATTTGTTTGGCGGTTTTGGATTGGTACTTGGAGTTGTCTCGTTAGTTATTTACAAGTTTCTACAGGACAATCACATCCGGGTAGCAGTTACGCTTGCCTGATTTATGTAGACGAAATGGGAGTGAATTCAAGTGCCGAACATGTTTAATCGTCTCAAGGAAATCAAGGAAAAGGCGAGTACAACACTCAATCAATTAGGTGTCCCATTACCGATCACACCGACAATGCTGCAAACGCCCACGAGCAGGGCGAGGATGTTCCAGCGCAAAGAGCAATCCGAGGGTTCTTGGAGCCCGTATACAGGCAGATACCTCGTTGCCGTGGAATCATTGGTCGTTGTTGGAGTTTTTCAAGATGTGTAATATATCCCCGACATTGATGAGATATCTGATCCTAATGCATATGTTAATCGCCTAGCGGGATGGGTGAATCGTCTAAGTGAACTACGGGAACATTTGAGGTGCCGAATGTGTAATGAAAATATGCTTAATGACTTCGCATACTCAAAAAAGCTAAGCGCAAGATACAGCACTACGATAGTGTCGTGTGCTCATGGCTCCGGTCACGATTACAAAGTCTATTTGAATCATTGGTGGGCATGCCAGAAATTGATTGATAGTCGCATAGCTACCGTACAGGATGATAATGGATATTATATCTGCAAGAGATGCGGTAGTGGTGCAAGAAATAGTACAACATTCGTTCAAGGGGAGCTCTGTCCAAACTGTGGGAATCCGAAAATGCGAGAGATATATGACCGTCTAATGCAATGCGAAAAGTGTTCGCACACTATCTCTTTGCCACCAAAACACTCCCTAACTGGACATTGGACTAAGACATAATCCGTAATTATCCGATTCGATCCGTCGAGAAGCAATAGAGATGAATCGTGATGGAAAATGTAATTCAGATTTTTACATGCAACTCAAGAATACTTTCTCGCTGTACTAAAAAGAGAGCAAGTCAAATGGTTAGGGCTGCCAGGTGGGAACGTCATCGTCTTATGAATGGCCCCGAAGAATTAGAAAGAGAAAAGTCCATCTGCTACATCACGGGTAGGAAGTTGGCTCCCAATGACGCAACCATCGATGTAAAGCAAGAGTCGGTAATGACACTCTCGATCACTTAGCGTGCGGTTCAAAGGAACATAACAAATTGAAAGGGAATAATCCGGAGTTGGACGCACAGTTGCGAGGATTTTTAAGACAGCGACATCCACGAGACCGGGTCAACCCCTTCTTATTGGACAACCGATGTTTTTTAAAAAACTAACTCACAATTCAGACTATGGCTTATATATCGTCAGAATTGATGGTCTTCCTATTTTTAAACAAATATTGGTTTGAATGGAAACGGTCCGCGTTTTAAGTATTCACGATGAAAATCGATCGGCGACAGGTAGTGAATACTCGAGTGAATTCGCTCATGATTGTACCATCGCATATATGTGTCCACCGTTTCATAGGCAACGGCGTGCGTTTCAAACTCCGCTGCAGATAGACGGTCATCTTCGAGCAAACGATGAAATGCCTCAATATGTGCGTTCATGTTTGGCGTCTTTGGCGGGATTCTCTCGTGTTCGATCCCCAACCGTTCACATGCTTGCCCAAACGTGTGACTAATAAATTGTGGTCCGTTATCCGAGCGAATGACAGGCATTGCTTGTCCATCAGTAAATAACTTCCGTTTCCACAGCGCGCTCTCTAATGTCATGACCACATCTTTCGCATCGCACCGCAACCCAATGTAGTAGCCCACAATTTGACGGTCAAATACATCGATGTAAGACAAAATATAGAAAAACCTGTCCTCTCCATGGATATACCCATATTTCAAATCGGCTTCCCAGAGTTGATTGGGCCCCATCACCGTGCGGTTTCGGGCTAACTTCCTCGGATACTTCCGTTGCAACTGACGCTGCGGTTTTAACACACCCATTTCCTTACTCAGTCGATAGACCTTCTTTTTATTAATCATCAATTGATGATGACGTTTTAATTGCACCATCAGTTTGACGTATCCATAACCAATTCTCCTCTAACAACCATTCTTTGATTTGTTCGTCGCTGACCTTATGCCCATCCTTCGTCATGGAATAACCAGGAATGGGTCTTCCACCACGATAAACGCGGATCTTTTGCTCATGTGTCTGAAGAAAGTAATAAGTGGAACGAGAGACCCACACAATACGTAGCACCCGACTAATCCCATAGCCTTTGGCTATCCACTTCTTCGCAACCGTTATTTTTTCCGTAAGTGAGGGTTTGATTTTTTAACAAATCACGCAGAATTGAAACTTCCAGAGTTTGTTCACCAGGCGTCTTTTTGATTTGTTCATTCGCTGCCTCAAGTTCCCTTTTCTCGGCCAGCAACTGCCGATATGCTTCATTTGTCGCGTTCGTTGATATGGTGTGAGGTTTACTCGCACAGAGTGTTTCGTTGCGATATTGGCTCACCCAACGATTGACTACATTCGGTCGAATCTCGTGTTTGCGGGCAACGATAGCCGCATTACCGGTTCCTATACATTCTTTCACGACCTGCTCTTTAAACTGCTGTGAAAACTTACGCCTCTCCACTGACAACGCCTCCTGTCCCTTAATTCATCAGGTGTTGTCCAATTATATAACGGGGCTTAAGAGGCAGGACTATTGCATCCCACTGCAAAAAGCGAGAGTCCCACGATCCCGCTGAATACGGCTTTGCTCATCTCTGACTACACCCAAATCGAATAAAAGCAACGAATTTCCCAATGTTTGGGCTAAGTTAACGTTGACAGTAATCAGCATCAGATATATAACTATATGTGATATAGTAATGTGCGTTTGATGGGTTGAGGTGATACGTTGAGCGAGTCTGTAAATAGCGACTTAATTCGGGGCAACATTGACACCATCATTTTGTGTGTCTTGTTAACAAAGGATCATTACGGGTACGAGATCATCAAAGCCATACGCCAACGAAGTGAAGGAGCATACGAACTGAAGGAACCTACGTTGTATGCATGTCTACGAAGGCTCGAAAAACAAAAGATGATCGAGTCGTATTGGGGCGATGAAACACAAGGCGGGAGACGTAAGTATTATCGACTCACAGATGACGGAATTTCCCTGTATAAAAGCAATTTAGTTTCATGGGAAGCCGCGCGGGACTTAATCAATCAGTTAATCACATACCGGGGGAGGGTATATAATGAATGACCTGGAACGGTATGTAAATCGTTTCTTCGCAAAATACGAACATAAAAAGGGTGTACAAGAACTTCGTGATGAAGTGTTAGCCAATCTTCAAGCACGAATCGATGATGAAATGTCGGAGGGGGCGTCTTATCAGGTGGCTCTCGATCATGCGGTAAAGAGCCTTGGCAACGCGGAATTACTGATTGAGGGCACTGAGCAAGTTCCGCTAAATCCACTTAAGCGTGAGCTTGCTCAACTTGCGGTGTTGTATACTCTGATTCCCTGGATTGTGACGATACCCTTGCGGTTCTTTCACGCAGGCGTTCTTGCAAACACAGCACTTACGCTGCTCCTTGTCATTATAGGGGGCGTGTATATCTCACTGTTGTCTCGTCGAGAAACAGACGGCACAACGAGAGTTATCAACGTTGAGAGGATTAAAAACACTGCCAGAGTCGTTTGGGTTCTTTGGGGTGTTTACGTTGTTATTTCGGAGTGCTTTGTGTTGGGGGTACGGTTCGCCAGTAACATTTGGTTTAGTCGCGCAATTCATGTTGATGGACCGTACATGTTTGCAGAACTTGTGGTGTCTGTGCTTCTTCCGTTTGTCACTGTGTTTATCCCGTTGTATTTCACGAGGGTTCGTCGCTTGGTTGAAATATTGGGGGTGTCAGAGTGACAAAAAGACGAAATATCTTAATTATGGTTCTTCTTATAATTGGTGTGCTAACCCTCTGCGTTGTAGAGATTGTAATAAAACCCAATATCCATCGTCAGCAACAGGCATACCTGGTAGCTCAGTTGAATCCGTTGACCAATGACTTTGCAAATATCGTTAAGTTCAAGAATCCGTACATGGGTGACAATGCGAATGATGCGCACTTGAATGCAAATTTACCGTTAGCAAATGTTCCGCATACGTTTGTCATCCATCCACAAACAAGGGAACTGGATATTCGTTACACCAAGACAGTTCAGCGCATGTTGTGGAAATCGGTGGTGTCGATCCGATGAAATGGACGGTGACCAGCGGCTCACTGCCTGCAGGTTTGACGCGGAGCGACCAAGGTGTCATTTCTGGGACGCCAACAGGAAGTGCAGGTCAGTATACCTTTACTGTAACGGTGACTAATGCGAACAATCTTTCTTCCAGCAAACAGTTGACGTTGACGGTGAATGGTTCATCAACGGGTAGCTCGGGTGGTTCTACGACGAACAGTTAAGAAATAGGTGAATGATCTGCGGGGCTCGTGCAAAGCGAGGCCCGCTATTTTTGTAGGAATCGACCTCCCATCTCGGCATGTCGTCGTGGACGAGCCGCGATTCAGGCTTTGGTGGAAGGCTCGTCGGTTTGTTCTCCGTGGACATATCGGCGTCCCCGCGACCATGAGGCAAAAGCTGCGATCAAACAAGCGATAATGGCGAAGATCAGCGCATCATGAAGTCCCGACCGAAACGGTGGGGAGATCAGTGATGGAAAGAACATCCGACCGGTCACTGTCGCGTAATTTGCCTTGGACAGATGAGCCAGCACGTTCGTGCCCAAAAGCGTACGGATGGGATTGTAGCCCAAGAAGGAGGCAAACAAAATCGATACCGGAGGCTGGTGCGATACTCGTTCCGCGGTTGCCAAAGGCACGCCATGGGCCACCAGGCCGGAAGTCATGGTGGTGGGCAATGTGTGTGCGAGCCCAGCAATCATCAGCGAAAAGAAGATACCCATGGACAGCACCTGCGCGGAGTTCTGAAACGTCGAGTTCATTCCGCCACCCGCTCCTCGGTGCTCCGGTGGAAGGCTGTTCATCACACTGGCTCGGTTCGGAGACGCAAAGGTGCCGTTTGCCATCCCCATCAGCAAGAGGGCGCCACCGAAGGCGGGATAGACGAAGTCCACTGGCAAGAGATGCAGCAAAAAGAATCCGATGGCAGCTACCAGCATACCTCCGGTGGCAAAGAGGCGCGCGTCAAACCGGTCGGACAGGAAACCGGAAATAGGTCCAGCTAGCATGATCCCTCCGCTCAGCGGCAACATGTATATTCCCGCCCAAAGCGGTGTAATTGTAAAACTGAAGCCGTGCAGCGGGAGCCATATCCCCTGTAGCCAAATGACCATCATGAACATGAGCCCGCCTCGGGCGATGGCGGAGAGAAAGCTGGAGAACACACCGAATGTGTAGGCTCGAATCTTAAACAGAGACAAGCGAAACATAGGGTAGGGATTTCTTGTCTGCCAGAAGCCGAACGTGATCAGGCAAAGCACGCCTGCCACGAGTTCTCCCAATACCTTGGGATTGGTCCAGCCCATGGCGTGGGTGCGGTAGGGTTGGATCCCGCTCGTGATCGCGATCATAATCAAAGTCAGTCCTACAGCGAACAAAGCGTTGCCCCACAGATCTATCGGTTCACGGCGGCGAATCCCATTGTCGCGCAGCCTGAGATAGGCCCAGATGGTGCCAAAGAGCCCGAACGGGACCGAGATCAAAAATACCAGCCGCCAATCGATGGGCGCCAAAATCCCACCTAGGACCAGTCCGATGAAATTGCCGCTGATTCCGGCAATATTGTTGATGCCGAGCGCCAAGCCGCGTTGATTTGTAGGAAAAGCGTCCGTTAGGATGGCGGCGGAGTTGCCGGTTATAAAGGCGCCGCCAATGCCCTGGACAATCCGCATGACGATAAGCCAGTTGGCCCCGGCCTGACCAGTCATCCAGTCAATCGTTAGCAGGAGTGAAGCCACCGTATAAATCACGAAACCAAGGTTATACATGCGGACTCGACCGAACATATCGCCGAGACGGCCCACACTCACGACCAGAACGCTGCTGACGACTAGGTAACCCAAAATCATCCACAACATATAAAAACTGTTTCCGGGGGCCAGCGGATTGAGATGGATGCCGCGAAAGATGTCGGGCATCGCGATAATCATAATAGAACCGTCAATCGTGGCCAATAGTACGCCAACTGTCGTGTTGGACAGGGCCACCCATTTATAGCCATCGGGTCTCGGAGCTGGAGAAACCGACGGCCGTGCTTCGTTCGTCATGGTCTAATCTCCCTCTAGTCCTGTCTAAAAAAATTATATAGTTAGTTAAACAAAATATCTCAGGGAGATCAACCGCCGTGGTCCGTTTTTAAGCGCTGATGCTTCCGAATCATCGACCAATCTTCAAACAGGATTCGCTCAGATTCGCGTGATCGTGGAAAAAAAACATTGATTGTTGATTTGCTCAGCACCTCAGTGTATATTGTGCATATCCGATATATACAGTTTGAAGAGGAGGTTCCGCATGCTGGCATTAGATATCAGAAATTTAAACAAGAAATATCAAAATTTCGAGTTAAAGGATGTATCGTTTCAACTGGAAAAAGGTTATATCATGGGCTTTATTGGTGCCAATGGCGCAGGAAAAACAACCACCATCAAATCGATCTTGAACATGGTTCATCTCGATAGCGGTGAGGTACGTATTTTGGGCAAGAACATTGCCGAGCACGAGATCGAGTTGAAACAGGCAATCGGATACGCATTTGGCGGCACTGACTTCTATACTCGAAGCAAAATCAAGACGTTGACCGATGTGGTTAAGACGTTCTACGCGAATTGGGATGATGGGACTTATAACAATTATCTGAGAAGGTTCAAATTGGATGAGAACAAAAAAATCGTCGAATTGTCGACGGGCATGAAAGTCAAGTACAATTTGGCCCTTGCCTTGTCCCATGGCGCGAAGCTGCTCATCCTCGATGAGCCGACAAGCGGGCTTGATCCGGTCTCAAGAGATGATCTGCTGGATATTTTTCAAGAACTCGTCGTAGATGGCGAAATCAGCATTCTTTTCTCCACTCACATTACATCCGACTTGGAGAAGTGCGCGGATTTTATTACCTATATCCATAATGGGCAAATTATCCACAGCTCTGAAAAAGAACAATTTATGGAGTCGTATCTCTTGCTGAACGGCAGCGAAAGCCAGTTGAATCACGTGAAAGCCCAACTCATCTCCTACAAAGTAAACTCGTTCGGCTTTACGGGCTTGATCCGCGCCTGTGACTTCGATGCTGCTTCCGATATTAAAGCGACTACGCCGAATCTCGAAGAAATCATGATCTACTTCGCGAAGAAGGAGGATATGTATGTATAACTTAGTGATGAAGGATTTAAAATTAGGCGTCAATCCCGTGTTTTTTTTACTACCATTTTTAATGGGGGCTTTAATGCTCATTCCTGGATGGATCTATTTTATTGTCCTGATGTATTTTTGCTGGATAACCGTGCCGAATATGTTCGCTGGATTTAGAACCCAGCACGATTTGCTCTTCACCACCATGATGCCTGTAACCAAAAAAGACATGGTGAAGGCAAGGGTGGCGGTGATTGTCATCTTGGAATTACTGCATATTTTGATTGCCATGATTTACGGTTTGATAACGGTTCACCTATACCCACATTTGACCTACTATTTCTTCGCGCCGCACATGGGCTTTTGGGGACTGTGCTTTGTCATGCTGGCGATTTACAATATTATCTTTATAACCATGCACTACAAGACAGCATATAAATACGGTCAGGCCGTGTTCGTAGCCGTTGTGGCCGCTATGCTTTTTGCTGGAATTGCGCAATGGCTGGGCATTCAGAGCGCCTTTGTGTCTGACATTTTCAATGGTGCTGGCGTGGACAATACGGCACTTCAACTATCCATCCTGGTCGCGGGCGTTGTCATATTTATCGCCTTCACAGTGATTGCTTGTCGAATTGCGATCAAACGGTTCTTAAAAGTGGAGATCCAATGAACGTATCGATTTCGAATTCATCTGAAAAACCGATTTATCAGCAGCTGTTCGAACAAATTAGCGCTCAAATTTTGAAGGGTGAGCTGGAAAGCGGCTATTGCTTGCCGCCGATTCGGCAAGCCGCTCTGGAGCTTCGCGTTAGCATTATCACCGTAAAGAAAGCTTGGGAAGAGCTCGAACGTAGCGGTTTGATCAATACAGTAACCGGTAAAGGTTGCTTTGTCGCCGAATTTTCATCCGAGGAGAAGTTGCAAATGCGCAATGAAATGATCTTGAAACAAATGGTTGTCGACGCTTCATACTACAAATCTTTCGGCCTCACAATAGAAGAAGTGATTGAACTTCTGAAGAAAGCTTATACACTTTGAATAAGAAGCCATACTGATTGTTTATGTGGCGGGGCCCGTCTCGATAACAATGAAAACTGCTGAGAGACGGCCCCGATTTTGTTTGTGTTCCGTGGGTTTGTAATAAAGGGTCGAGTGATACATGTTTTTTACTCGGCTTTCGGCCTCTTTTTATCCGTTTTGACAGTAGCGTCGCTAACGTGCAACAACTCAGCGATCCCTTGACGAGGATCAGCGCGCAGACGAGGACGATGGCGAGGTCGGTCAGTAAAGTTCGGAATTATTTACAAAATTGTTCGAGGGATTTACAATAAGGACTGGAGATGTATCGAAAGGGGAATCATGACTTCGCCATGTTGAAGGCCCTGTAATGGTTGATCAAAAGAAAAAGGCATCACTGTCACTGCGTGTATGTGGTTTTGTGTGCCTATCTTTAACCATACAAGGGATGCATGGATTGGAGTTATAAAGTGCCCTCAGCGATATGTCTTTTTGTGTCGTACGGGACTGTTCATCTCCGTTAATTCCTCTCCAAGCTCCCTGTGCAAATAGGGGGCACCAATCTTGCAACGCCTACAGGGTAAAATCACTAGCGTTATAGAAGACCAAAGGACACATGGTTATCGGGGATTACTCCGTGAGTATCTCGGGCGACGGAAAATGAAGATGCTTCTACTTGCGTGCCTCACGTGCTCCTCCATTGGTGTCCAGGTTGTGGGTCCTTTGCTATTGTCCGCGTTTGTCGATGATGCCCAAAGCGACGAGACCCTGAACGTTTTGTTTGTCATCGCGTTTGCTTTTATTGCCATTTCGTTTCTGCAAATGCTTCTGGGCGCAATCGAGGCGTATGTTAGCGCCGATATCGCGATGTCCTCGACGAACGAGTTGCGTGAGGATTTGACGCGACGACTGTTGGGGCTCGGGGGGCGTTTTTATGACGAAAACACTACAGGTTACTTGATTGAGCGCGTTGACGGTGACATTGGGCTTCTGGCGAATTTCTTCTCGGAATTCACGGTTCAGATCGTAGGCAATTCTCTCTTTTTAATTGGCATCATTGTTGTCGTCCTGAGCATGAATCTGCGTCTTGGGTTATTTGTGGGGTTATTCGATCTCATCGCGATTCTTGTTTTGCGTCGGATGCGTTCCCTGGGCGTGGCAGAATGGAAGGAGGCTCGTCAAACAAATGCCAATTTGTTTGGGTTCATCGAAGAAAGACTGCTTGGACTTGAGGATATCGGAACCAATGGGGGCAGGGCCTTTGTGTTGGGCCAACTTAGTTCCATACTGAATCGCCTGTTGCATGTGACAAGACGAGCCCGGAGATTGTCCAATGTCACCTTTATCGCGATCAGTTCCTTGTTTGTTTTCGGTGAGGCGCTCGCCTTATTTTTGAGTATCTCCGAATACCGACACCACCTCATCAGCATCGGAACCGTGTTTTTGTTGGAATACTATCTTCAACTCGTCATTGTGCCTATTAATGCTTTAGTATCTCAGTTTCAGGACTTTCAGGCGGCCAGTGCGAGCATCAGCAGGGTTGAGGAGTTGCGTTCTCTTCAGAGCGACGTGGCAAATGGTCCTGGGGTTGTCTTTGGTGACGATGCTCCGAAGGTTGAATTCTCACAAGTCACCTTTGGGTATGACCCTACTCAACCGGTTCTGCACGACATGACTTTTTCAGTACCCCCGGGCGAGGTTGTTGGGGTACTCGGGCCCACCGGGAGCGGAAAGACAAGTCTTGCAAACTTGCTAGTACGGTTGTACGACCCGCAAACCGGCTCAGTGCGTATTGCTGGCGCTGACATTCGTCAAGCCGACTTGAAACAGTTGCGAGATTACGTCGGAGTCGTACCACAATCGGTTCATATTTTTAGAGGAACTGTCAGGGACAATGTGACTCTCTTCCGAAAAGATCACGATGACGCTGTTTTGATCGATGTGTTGCAGGAATGCGGTTTGCGCCAATGGTTGGAGCGATTGCCGAATGGGTTGGACACGGTTTTAGACGCAAATGATTCTGGAATTTCCGCTGGCGAAGCACAGTTATTGTCCATCGCGCGGACAATGATTCGCAATCCGCGCGTCGTCATATTGGACGAAGTTTCATCCCGGCTCGATCCGTTGACAGAAGAATCCATTCAATGTGCGATTGCGCGGTTGCTTGCCAACAGAACGGCGATGATCATCGCTCATCGCCCGAGGACAATCATGCATGCACATTGGATTATGCTTCTTGATGGAGGGGGGATTCGGGAATTCGGAAAGCGCGCCGATTTGCAAGGTGATCCCAGTTCGGCGTTCTCGTCGGTATGGAGACTGAATGGAGGGGAAATCACATGAGCCTAAAGCAGCTTTTGCTCCCGTTGATCCGCCTCAATCCAACTTCATATAGCCTCTCCGCCGCTTTTTGGACGGCCTTTCTGATGCTCCAACTGATTCCGCCGTTGATTGTTCGCAATATCTTTGACGGCCTCACGAACAGCGCTGTTTCGGGAATCAACGTGTCTACGTTGCTGGCTTTGTTTGTGGCTGTTTCTATTGGGAGATTGGTGCTTACGTCGGCTGCGGTCTTTGGGGATATTACCTACAAATATACTGCCGGAGCCGCACTTCGCAAAAATATGTTCGGCAGCCTCATGAAGCAACCGATAAATGCAGTAACTGCGGTATCTTCGGGCGAAGCAGTGAGTAGATTTCGCGATGACGTCGATCAAATGGTGGAGTTCGCTCTTGCTGCACCGTTCGTTTTGGGTCAGATGGTCTTTATGGTACTAGCCGTGATCGTCATGGTGCATATCAGCGTCCTCATGACCGTCGTTGTTGTGGCGCCCGTGTTGGGCGTTGTTGTCATCGTGCAGCAATTTTCCAGACTGATAGAACGCTATCGGCACAATATGCGGTTGACCAGTGGCAGAGTGGACGAATTGCTTGGCGAGATATTCAACGGATGGCTTAGCATTGTGATCGGAAATGCACAAGCAGGGGTCGTAAACCGGCTAATGGAGACCAACCAGCATCGTCGCAAGGCGATGCGGCGAGATCAATCCCTGAGTACGTTGATGAGTGCGATGTCCTTGAACACATCCAATCTCGGCACCGGCATCATGTTACTTATCGGCGCCCACTTGATGCAAACTCGCGCGTTCACGGTCGGCGACTTTGCCCTATTTATCAATTACCTTTATTACGTGACTGGATTGCCCGTCTGGCTGGGGCAATTTCTGACGACACGAAGGCAAACAGCCGTTGCGCAAACGCGTCTTGTCTCGCTCACTGGGACCCCATCTGTCGGAGTCATTGCGACTCATGCAAGGTCCCGTAAGCCGCAGGGCGGCATTCAGGTCATGCAGGGGCCACTGGAGACGTTCGAGGTCCGAGACCTTCGCTTCGAATACGCTGTTGAATGTGGAATTCGTAACGTGAGCTTTTCACTGCCTCGGGGGTCGATCACGGTCATCACGGGTCGTGTCGGGGCGGGGAAAACCACGTTGTTGCGATGCGCTTTGGGGTTGTTGCCACTTCAATCTGGAACGATATGGTGGAACGGTCATCGAGTTGTTGATCCCCGCGCGTTTTTGGCGTCTCCGCGGTGTGGGTATGTGCCTCAGGTGCCGCAATTATTTGACGACACCATCCGGCAAAACATCCTTTTGGGGTATTCGACGAACGAATTGGAACTGCAGCAGGCCGTTCGCCTTGCAGTGCTTGAAGAGGACATTGCCATGATGGCAGGCGGCCTTGATGCATCGGTGGGTTCGAAAGCGAGCCGACTTTCGGGCGGCCAGATCCAACGCGTTGCCGTTGCAAGAGCCTTGGTCCGAGCCCCAGAACTTTTGGTGATGGACGACGTGTCGAGCGCGCTCGACGCAGCCACAGAGCAGATGATTTGGGACCGGATCACCGGGCCCCGACGAGGGACGTGTTTGATTGTATCTCATCGTCTCGGTATCATGGAGCGGGCTGACCATATTATCGTTTTGTCTGAAGGAAAAATTCACGCGCAGGGAACTTTAGCGTTTCTATTGAAACACGACTCGGAAATGCAACAAATATGGGCAACCCACGAGCGTTAAATACATAAAGTGGCCAAATATAAAATCATTTACGCTGGATGCACTAAGTGCGGCAACCACAGTCCCATATGAGACGTGGCATTTGAATCCACCGAATGATAAATTACTGCCACGATTGGACGAGGAGTGTAAACATACGAAAACTGCATTTTTACTAACGGGAAAGCCGAGAATGGGCAAGAGCACCATGGTAAAGAAACTTGTGAATGCAATCGGTTCTCATCTTTGTGGTGGATTCTATACGGAGGAAATCACCAATTCAGGTGAGCGAATCGGCTTCAGATGTGTGTCCGTAAGTGGTGAAAGTGTAGAGATTGCGAATGTGGAGAATCCTAGTAAAATCCGAGTTGGAAGATATGGAATTGACGTAAATCAATTCGAGAACTTTGCGATTCAGGTTTTAGAGGATGCCTTGCCTGTGAAAAAGGTCATTGTCATTGATGAAATCGGATTCATGCAGATGCTATCCGCCTCTTTTCAGAAAAAGATACAAGAAATCTTCTCCGGAAACCATGTCGTGCTTGGAACAGTTCCTGTAGATAGTCATCCTGAAATAGACAAAATTAAATATACTAAGTCTGTAAAGATAATCGACTTAAATGAACACAATCGTGATTCGATAACAGCGGTTTTGGTAAAGGATATTTTGCGGGCTCTGGATTCAAGTCGTTGAAGATTTGGATGCCAAGCGTCTACATCCAAAGTACGTCGCTGTTTTTTTGAAGAACTACATCAGGGATTGCCGAACATAAGTGATGTTGAGTGGGTGTGATTTGTACAGAAAACCGCCCAATGGTTATCAGCCAATGGGCGGTGCAGTGTCGTCTACGATTGATGATCGACGACCGTTTCGAGTGCTTGAATTGGATTTCCCGTTTGTTGCAGTTCATACACAGTGGATCCTTCTTGCCAAGCAATGGTGGTTTTGGGCTTAAAGGTTGTGTTCGTATCCTCGCTTTTTACGACAATAGCGCCATGTTTGTTTGGGGCTGGCAGCATATGCGTGTGTAGATAGGAGACCATGTTCTCTGCAACCTGCTTTACGCCGCTGTTCTCGGTGTAAAACAGGATTTCAATCGTCCAATTTCCCTCATGCCATTGATACCCTGCATGCCCCATGCCCGCATCTGTTTTTGCGGTAATACCATGCCCTAAGTTCAGCGTGGGTGGGCCTCCACTAAATGCCGTCTTAGCTGCTTGAAGGCTCGCGATCTGATTTGCCGCCTCGGCAGTGGTTGAATAGGACTTCTTCGAAATTGGGTTGCGATCTTGATTGGTTGTGGTGTCTGATTGGAACTGTTTTGGGTAAGGCTTGTTTGGAACCAATTTTGACCCATTCCAAGTATACGTAATCGTCACAGGCGCTCCTGTTGGATTGGCAAAAGAATCATTGTTCTTGTACACAGGATAAGTAACAGCAATGCTGTCACCAGCAGCTTTGGCGCTTGTGATGGCTACGCTGGGTTTGGCAGTGTCTGTCCCTAAATACTTACCGTTGAGAAAGAAGAAGACAAACTGATTATATCCATCTCCCCCGGTTATACCTATCCACGCTGACAATGTTGCGCCAGAAGACGTTTTGACAGTCGCATTCGGCGTTGTTCCACTAACCGAGTAGCCTTTGTTTTTGATCAATGCAATTTCATTCGCATAATTAGCGTGAGAACTCGTTGCGTCACTCAAAGAAATCTGGACACTGCTCGCGTTATTGCCTGTGTTTGAAGCTATATTCTTTGACGCTTTCGTCGAGTGGGAAGCAACATGAGCGTCAGATGTGTTTGTCGTTGAACTTGTGAGCGGTTGATTCTTGGTGGCATTTCCATTCGGGGGCGTCGCGCATCCCGCTACAGTCAATAACGCCAGCCCTGTGACCGTTAGGAAAGCAAGCTGTTTGTTCATGATAAACCTCCTCGTGGTTGTTCACTTATCTAGACGATACAACGCGGTTTTACGTTACAATGATCGATGAACCAATGTTTCACGATCCTGTAAAGAGGCCGGAGTCTTGGTGCCGTCACCCGCTGAATTTGCATAACACCAATGGTCTGCATCATCTCTAAGGAGGACTGCCAATGACTAGGCAAGAGAAAGCTTATCAACTGGGGAAACTTGGCCCCAATGTTTCGCGAATTGGTTTAGGATGTATGGGCATGTCAGGCATGTATGGGGAAGCAGATAGACAGGAGAGTATCGCGACGATCCACGCGGCACTCGATGCGGGGGTTAATTTATTAGACACAGGCGACTTTTATGGAATGGGTCATAACGAACTCTTAATCCGAGATGCCTTGCAAAGTCAGCGTCGCGAAGACGTGCTAATCAGTGTTAAGTTCGGAGGGCTGCGGGCGCCGTCAGGAGAATTCGTTGGTTATGATTGCAGGCCGATTGCCGTCAAGAACTTTCTGTCTTACTCATTACAGCGCCTAGGCGTGGATTACATCGATATTTATCGACCTGCCCGAATGGACCCATCAGTTCCAGTTGAGGAAACCATCGGCGCCATCGCAGATATGGTGAAAGCAGGGTATGTCCGATATATCGGTCTTTCGGAAGTGGGCGCCGACACGCTGCGTCGTGCGCAATCGGTTCATTCAATCTGCGATCTCCAGATTGAATACTCCTTGATGTCGCGAGGTATCGAAGCAGAGATATTGCCTACGGCTCGCGAACTGGGCATTGGCATTACGGCGTATGGTGTGCTTTCCCGCGGGTTATTGAGTGGTCGTTGGTCACGAGAACATTCGCAAAGAGGCGACATCCGAGGCATGATGCCACGTTTCCAGGGTGAAAACCTGGAGCGAAATCTAGCGCTTGTGGATGCGCTTCGTAAGATTGCTGAAGAAAAGAATGTGACTGTCAGCCAAATAAGCATGGCATGGGTCTACGCTCGTGGAGTCGACATTATTCCACTTATTGGAGCACGACGTCGGGACCAGTTGGTTGAGGCGCAGGAGGCGCTCAAATTGGAGTTGAGCCAAGGCGATTTAGAGAGAATCGAAGCGGCAATTCCGATTGAATCCGTTGCGGGAACTCGCTATGCGGCGTCGCAAATGGCCCATCTAGACAGCGAACGTTCTGCTCAGTGACACGATCCGTCAAGGCATTCGGAGAGTGGTGAATAACAGGTTATGGTGATAAGTCCAACAGTTCGCGGAAGATTTGCACCCACACCTTCAGGATATTTACACGTTGGCAACGCGCTGACTGCGCTGTTGGCGTGGCTTCAGGTCAGACAACAAAATGGTACTTTCATTCTCCGTATCGAAGATTTGGATGACAAACGTCTACATCCAAAGTACATTGCCGCATTATTTGAAGATCTACATTGGCTGGGTATCGATTGGGATGAGGGCCCAGAGTCGGGAGGCCCCTTCTCTCCTTACCACCAAAAAGATCGAACCCATTTATATCATGCCGCGTTTGAAGAATTAAAAAATCGTGGTTTACTGTATCCCTGTTTTTGCAGTCGTAAACAACTCCGGGCGTTCGCTGTGGCTCCACATGGGGTTACATCGGAAGGACCTGCATACAGCGGAAAATGCCGCTATCTGTCCGAAGAGGAGCGGTTACGCAAAGCCACTGATAAGACGCCTTCTTGGCGGTTCATTTTACCGGACACTCCGATGGCCTTTGATGATCTAGTGTATGGTAAACAGACATTCGCAGCTGGGGCAGGTGGAGACTTTGTTGTCTGTCGTGCTGATGAGGTATTTGGTTACCAATTGGCTGTGGTCATCGACGATGCGGCCATGGGTGTAACCCATGTGTTGCGTGGGAATGACCTGCTGGATTCCACGCCTCGCCAACTATGCCTGTATCAAGCGCTTGGTCTCACCCCGCCATCATTTGCCCACGTTCCACTGATTTACGCTTCGAACGGGGAAAGATTGGCGAAACGCAACGGCCAGATGCCCCTGCGAAGCATGCGCAAAGAAGGACTACGCCCCCAACACTTGATTGGCTATCTCGCTTGGCTTACAGGACTTCTAGTGAAACCTGAGCCTATTGAATTATTGGAGCTAATCAAGGAATTTGACGTCAGAAAAATCGTTAGACATCGAATTGTCTTACCAGTCAATTGGAGCGAAACACTGATGAAGTCAGGTTGAAAAAGCGATTGTGCGAAAGCTGTTTGTTGAGTAATCGACAAATCCTGAGTATTTAAGCATTGCGCTCAGCGCAATGACATTTAGAATTATAGACATATGTTGATCAACGTTGACTATATGTCGATCCACTTATCGGCATGAGGAGTGAAAGCGCATGACGACAACGCGTGTACTAAGTGTTTCACAAGCAAAAGCGCCATTTGAAAAGACGACCATTGAGCGGAGAGAATTGCGTCCTCACGATGTCTTAATCAATATCCAATATAGTGGTATTTGTCACTCTGACATCCACAGTGCGTTTGATGAATGGGGCGGTGGAATTTTCCCAATGGTCCCCGGTCACGAAATCGCTGGCGTTGTAGCAGAGGTCGGAGCAGAAGTCACCAAGTTTGCCGTAGGGGATCGCGTAGGGGTTGGGTGCTTTGTTGATTCCTGCGGAGCATGTGAATATTGTCTCAGCGGTGAAGAACAGTATTGTTCCAAAGGTGTCGTCTCGACCTACAATTCCTTAGACTACGATGGGAATCCGACGTACGGTGGATACAGTCAAAAAATTGTGGTCACAGAAGGGTTTGTCGTTCGAATTCCAGACAAGCTCAACCTCGATGTGGCAGCTTCACTTCTTTGCGCGGGCATTACCACGTATTCTCCGTTGAAACACTGGAATGTTGGACCTGGCAAGAAGGTTGCTATTGTAGGAATGGGTGGACTCGGACACCTTGCTGTCCAATACGCACACGCCTTGGGTGCTGAGGTTACTGTTTTGAGTCAGTCTATGAAGAAAAAGAATGAAGCACAGGAGTTTGGGGCAGATCACTATTTTGCAACCAGCGATACTGCTACATTTTCTCAGCTCGCGAGCCGATTTGATGTGATCTTAAATACTGTGTCCGCAAATCTGGACGTAGACGCGTATTTATCCATGCTTCGCATTGACGGCACGCTCGTTAATGTCGGTGCGCCCGCCGAACCGGACAAGTACCAGGTGTTTTCGTTGATCATGGGTCGTCGCAGCATTGCAGGATCATTGGTTGGTGGAATTCGGGAAACGCAAGAGATGCTCGATTTTTCCGCAGAGCACGGTATTGCTCCAAAAATTGAGGTTATTCGTGCTGATCAAGTGGACGAAGCGTATCAGCGAGTTCTTCGCAGTGATGTCCGCTATCGCTTTGTGATAGACGTTTCTAGCTTGTAATGATAGATACCGAAGAAGGACACAGACTGGGCTTCCCTGTGTCTTTACATAGCTTAAATGTCGGTGCGCGACCATGATCACCGCAATCACGCATTGTCCTTCGTACATCAGCTGTTCGAGAACACTGATCGCAAACGAGATGATTCCTGAATACGAGGAGGTTTTATTGTGAAATATTCAACAGTCGGAAAAACAGGCGTCCAAGTTTCGAGTTTATGTTTTGGCACGATGTCGTTTGGGGGAAACGCTGACGAACAGACATCAAAAGCGATGTTTACACGATGTCGTGAAGCGGGGATTAACTTTTTTGATACAGCCAACGTGTACAGTGCCGGACGCTCGGAAGAGATCTTGGGGTCGTGTATCGCCGATTGCCGGGATGAAATTGTACTCACATCAAAAGTCTTCTTTCCAATGGGAAAGGACATCAATGCAAAAGGACTTTCTCGCCGTCATATCATGCTTGCGGTTGAAGATAGTTTGCTTCGGTTAAAGACGGATCGTCTCGACTTTTACTTTGTGCATATGTTCGATGAGTGTACGCCAATGGAAGAAACGCTTCGGGCGCTTGATGACCTGCAATCACAGGGCAAGATTTTGTATCCGGCAGTGAGCAACTGGGCAGCTTGGCAAATCGCGAAGGCGCTTGGGATTTCAGCGAAAGAGCAACTCGCTCGTTTTGAATTGATCCAACCCATGTATAGTTTGGTGAAACGTCAGGTAGAAGTTGAGATTTTGCCGCTCGCCTTGTCGGAGCAAATGGGTGTGATTGCCTACAGCCCATTAGGTGGAGGTCTACTGACTGGTAAATACGGGGTGAACAAGCGACCTGAACAAGGACGATTGGTTGATGAAGCTAGATATACAGCTCGTTACGCAGATGAAAGTAATTTTGTTGTCGCTGATCGATTTAATGCTTATGCTGCAGAGCAGGGTATCAACCCAGCAACGCTTGCCGTGGCATGGGTGATGTCCCATCCCGCAATCACGGCGCCCATTATTGGGGCAAGAAACTTAGCGCAGTTGGAGGATTCACTCGCTGCGATTGATGTGGATATGACATCAGAGTGGCGTGACGAAATCTCCTCGCTGTCTGTTGCGCCCGCACCTGCGACGGATCGTAGTGAAACGCGTTCCTCGAATTGGGCATGATCTGGCTCTATATGAAAGTGGGCACTGAATGGTGTCCGCTTTTTTTTTTGTGTATTCGGCAATTTTGATTGAAAGGGTGCGAATTTTGCAGGTCGCTCTTCATGCTCATTATGGAACAAATCACTTTTTCAAACTTTAACTCTCTTTTTGACACATTCCTTCTGGTTGCTCCGTCTAACAATCAAACGAGAATGGAGTCGACGCTGGGTCGTCTCCTAAAGGAGAGGGAATTTTAAATGAAGAAACAATGGATCATTTCTACGGCTGCAATTGCAGGCTTACTCGCCATGCCCGTGACAGCGATGGCAGCTTCCAAGACAAGTGCAGCACAAAAGGCAGTAGCGGTTCGTAGTGCAACCGTGAGTTATCCGTATCCGGGGCATCTGATTCAATACGGGAGCAAAGGGATTTATGTAAAAGAAATACAGCAAAGAATCAACCAGTTGCCGAAGAGCAACGCTGGTCAAGCAGACGGAATTTTTGGCCCCAAAACTTTGATTGCGGTGAAGTTATTTCAAATGTCTCATGGATTAACCGCGGATGGGATTGTTGGGCCACAAACATGGAACGCCCTCTTTAAACGCTGATTTTCCTAAAAACAACTGGGAAAAAAGGCTAGAAAGATGTCATAGCGTTTGTATTTTATTTCCACCGCCCGCTCTCTCGCATGGGAGCGGGCGGTGGTGTGCTCAGTGAAGAGATGAAAACGCTTAAAGAGGGGATATAGATTTCCGTAATAACCCAAAAGAGGCCGGAGCCAGGCAGTCAAGACGCTCCAGTCCGGCCTTGTCTTACGCAATGTTACATGCCGGATGTGTTTCCGACAAATGAGTTTGCGCTGTCCGAATTGAAATTTGCTCCAGCATACATGCTTAAACCAGGAGCGTCCACATTGCATGGCATAAACGTGTATTTCACGCCAGGAGTAATGTTTGATGAGAACGTGAAGAAATATTTCATCCCAGACATTCCGTCCTTCGTAATGGTGACGTCCGATTTGGTCAAACCATTCATTGATGTCATTTTGTCATTCATGCCGAGTTCTGCAATGCCGGATGCCATCGCTTGATTGCTCTGAATCCAGTAGTTGCTGGGGGTGGTGGCGGACATCGGATCAACCTTTTGGTCGTACACCACGAGGAGACGGTTTTTCCCCACTTGTTGTACACTGAGAAGATTCGGGATGGTGAACGAACTCATCGATAATTTGGCCCAGTTGGCTTTAACTTTGTAAGTCACGCCAGGGGTCAGCATCTTGCCATTGTTCAACACAAACCCCTTCTTCATCGCGTTATACTTCGCCATCATGGTCGATTTTGATTTCGACATCTTCGTTCCCATGGTGTTCATTGCCTGCAACGTAATGGTTTTGCCTTTCAGAGACATCGTATTTTTCGCCATCAAATCCACTTGAGCGGTGTTTACGGGATAAACCTTCGATACCGTGATTTTGCTCGGCATAGCATGCATCTTGGTTTGCGGCATTGTACTGCCGGCGAACACTGTGCTGGTGAGCGTGATACCTGCCAAAGCAGCTGCGGCGATACCGCCAATTGCGAATTTGTATCCTTTGTTCACTGTGATTTGCCTCCTCTTTTCTGTGGTCAACCTGCTTGACGGACTCTATTCAACACCTAAAGTCTTGCAAGGAAAGGGCACAATCCTTTCAAAATCATTACAAATGGGTAAGCTTTCTGTGAGGCATTCTATTTGAACGGTTGCAAGTGGAGATTGTGTGGTATTATCGGCACCAATACGACCTAGCGGAGGCTTTTTCGTTGAAAGAAACAATTCTTGTCGTGGAAGATGAGGAAAACATACAAGATGTCTGTCGGCGTTACCTGGAGCGAGAGGGGTACACCGTTCTCATGGCAGCAGATGGCGAACAAGGGTGGGAGATCTTTCAAAAAGAGAGCCCGCACTTGGTTGTAGTGGACGTTATGATGCCCAAGAAAGATGGCTACGAGCTCTGCCAGGATATCCGGAAGCAATCCGATGCGCCCATCATTATGTTGACTGCTCGTGGGGACGAGCGGGATCGATTGATGGGGTTAACCCTTGGCGCAGATGATTACTTGACGAAACCATTCTCTCCGCGCGAGTTAATGTTGCGGATTCAGAATATCTTGCGGCGCTTGTCTCCATCTCCTGCAGCGCAAACGCCCGTGACTGAAGACGTTCTGGCATTTCCGAAATTGACGATTGACGTGGGTGGGCGCCGGGTGACTGTGAACGGAGAGATCGTCAATCTAACGGTCAAGGAATTCGATGCATTGCTCGTCATGGCGCGAAGGCCTGGGCAAGTTTTTTCCAAGAGACAGCTCTTGGATTTGGTCTGGGGTTACGAAGACAGCATTGACACAAATGTGGTGACGGTTTTGATGCGACGCCTGCGTGAGAAAATTGAGCAGAATCCGGCTAATCCACGCTGGATTCACACGGTGTGGGGGATTGGCTATCGATTTGAGCCGGGAGGCAAGACGGTATGAAACTCAGCGTACAACTTCTCGTCATCAATTTGCTCAGTGTGGCGCTGCTCATTGGGGCGTTGATGATCGGATATTGGAAAATGCTGCTTACCTTAAACCAGACGTGGATGTTGACAGAGATTGCGATTGGAGCGGGCGTAGTGTCCTCTATTGCTTTTGGACTCATGACCATTCCGCTCACGAGATCAATACGACGCTTAGTCCTGTTCTCCGATAGAGTGGCTCATCTGGCATTTGATGCGCAAGTAAACACGGAGAGGGGGCCCGCCGAAGTTCGCCATCTTGCGCGGTCTCTTTACACGATGAGTCATCGCTTGTCTGAAAGCTTTGCTCAATTGGAGGGGATGGAGCGGACACGGCGAGAGCTCATCGCCAACATCTCCCACGATTTGCGTACTCCGCTCGCCGCCATCCAATCCTATGTCGAGGCATTAGAGGATGGTGTGGTAGACGAAAAGGTAGAGATGGATCGGTATTTGCGGACCATTCACAATGAAACCCGTCGACTCAGTCGCTTAATTGACGACTTGTTTGAACTGTCCAAACTAGAAGCGGGACATCAATCGTTGGGCGCTGTCCCATGTCATCTGGAGCAGGTGCTAGCCGAAGTTCTAGACAGCCATCAGTTGCTGTTGAACGAAAAGCGTCTGACGATGGTCGTCGATATACCGGACAATCTTCCCGTGCTCATCCTGTCGCCAGAGAAGATTTATCGCGTCGTAGCCAATCTTCTTCTTAATGCCATTCGCTATTCACCAGAGGGCGGTGCCATCGAATTGGGCGTGACGCTTGAATCTGCCGATTTGGTTCAGGTTTCCTTGGCGGATCATGGGCCTGGTGTCCATCCTTCCGACCAAGTGCGACTCTTCGAACGCTTTTATCGGTCCGATCCGTCTCGTACTCGACACACAGGCGGATCTGGCCTTGGCCTGGCCATTGCTCGCGGGCTTGTTCAACTGCATGGCGGTGAGATTGGCGTCAAAGGTCGATCCGATGCTTCATCTGGCGCAGTGTTTTGGTTCACGCTGCCCATATTGGACCAAAACGTACCACAGCTGTTTTAATTCCTGGAGCACCTCTTGATAAGTTCCCATGTCACTTGTCAAATGTGGAGCGAACGGAAATACTCAGGTGGAGAATTGGAAAGAACATTTAGAGGACTTCATACAAAAAACGTCGTTGTCAATCACACCTGAAAAAGCGAGATGTGACGTCACCAACTTGTAAAAAGATTGGAGGCTATGCATGAGGGAAGAGATAGGCGGGATTACAAATTCACCAAAGCGAAAATCCTTATTTCATTTCACACGAGTGGATAATTTGAGCTCGATTGCGTTCTCCGATGGATTGTATGCCAGTGATGCCATCCATCCGAATCCGGAAGGAAAACGTCGAACGACGAAAACGGCATACGAGTTTAAGGGAAACAGCGCTTTTTTGAACGCGCATCTCCAAATCTCAAAGGACATGATGGATGTAGATACGAGCATCAGCCAGTTTCGAGCGTTCCTCGATCAGAATGTGTTTCTATGGCCGACGCTCCGGCTTTGCCAACAGATGCTGCAAATGTACACTCGAAGAGAGCCGTGTGAGAAATTCGCAGTATTGCAATTGGATGCCGATTCTCTCCTATCCGACCATGGTGATCGAGCTTATCTTTCTAAGTACGACGCTGGAAGCATGCCACGATATCCTAAACGAACGTCTTATCGCAAGACGCTCCGCATGTTTTTGCAGTTGGAAGCGTTTCGAAAACGGGATGATGCGCTGGTTCCCCGAATTCCGTCAGAGATCCATGAGATCTTGATACACACCTCGGTCCCTTCTCTTCATTCTTATCTTCAAGCTGTTTACTGCGCAGATATCGCGGATCTTCCAGCGCCATGGGTGCATTTATACAGGCCATTGTCGGATATTCAGACATCAAATTAGCGTGGCGCTGTGTGATTGATGTGGGATTAACCATTGTATCCCAGACCATTCTCAGTCGAACAGTCCCCGCCGAATTAAATTCGCAGTGACAGGTTTTCGTCCAATCTCACGCGCCCAATTTGTTTTCAGCTTCAATCATTCTTTTTCGTAAAGATGCATGGATTTTGCGGGCGTGCGAGTGGCGTAGTTTGGCGCATTCATCGGCTAAATGATGATGAAGACGGGCGACATTCGCTGCTCACAGTGGATGTGATCTTTGCGCGTACAGCGTGGGTCGAAATGCAGTCTTGTATGCAAATAGCTCAGATACACACCGCTGAAGTGATCATAATAAAATTTTATCATATTGATTAAAATAATGTATTTTACTTATTTTTAGTGCTGGAATATCATGTTCACGTAATCAAAGACGGGGGTGAACGCAGTGAGCGTCATCAGGCAATTTGGACCGAGTTGGTTCACAACGGTAATGGGCGTAGGCATTGTTGCGGTTCTGACTTACACATCGCCATTTCCAATTCCATATCAACATGACATCGGAGCGGTACTATTTGGACTTTTAAATGCAATTTTTATCGTGGCTTTCCTATTTTGGTTGTTTCGCTGGATCTTCCATACTGATGAGGCGTTAAACGATTTTCGTCATCCGGCGCGGGCATTGTTTTACGGCGCATTCGCAATGGGGATCAACGTGGTTGGCAATGATTATCTGCTGATTGGTTCACACATCTTAAACAGCGGTTTGGCAACGGATATCAGCAAAGTGGTTTGGGTTGCGGGAACCATTGTTTCCATCTTCACAGTCATCGTTGTCCCGTATTTGTTGTTCACCGAGCATGAAGTGGAACAGCACCAAGCGTTGGCCACTTGGCTGATCCCCGTCGTTCCGCCCATTGTCGCGGCGGCTACGGGTGCAAACCTCATCCCTTTTTGGGGTGGAGCAGGGACGCAGTTTGCCATCACAGCGCTGATATTCGCCATGTTTGGCGCGACATTTTTCCTGTTCATCATGATTAGCGGACTTGTCTATGCGAGACTGGTGTATCATAAGCGCTTGAGCGGCGAAGCAGCGCCGAGCCTTTGGGTAGAGATTGGGCCGATAGGTATGTCAATGGGCACATTCAGCACGTTGCCGCTAAAAACACAGGCGATTTTGGGCCAATACGCAAATATGCTGCATGTCATCGGGCTGGTATTCTCCATGGCGCTTTGGGGCATTGGCATCTGGTGGATTGTCATTTCCACAATGCATACGCTCTTGCATCTGAGTAAACGCGGTGAAGGATTGCCTTTTCACATGGGGTGGTGGAGCTACGTCTTCCCAATTGGCAGTTTCACCAGTGGCACATATGCGTTAGACCACCTTGTGAGTTATCCGTTTTACACGATTGCGGGATTCGTACAGCTTTTGATTCTTTGGGGATGTTTTGCAGTGGTGTTCGCCCGGACAGCGACGGGGGTGTGGAAGGGCAGTTTAATCCAATGGAGATCATCTCATTGGACTCGATACGGGCTTTCGAACGAAAAAAGGACTGCGTGAAGCAACATGCTTTGCAAGTATGATGAACGATACCAGGCGAGATCGCAATGATTGGTTTAAGCGTCGATCACGATTTAAAAGGACGGCGATGAACATGAAAATGGTTTTGACGGATACGTGTTTTGAGCAATTGTCGAAAATGCACATACCTGATCCGAAATGTGTAAGATTGTCCGCCGAATATGAAGGTGGCGGATGCAGTTGTACGTTGGCGGTTCAAATGCGGTTGGACGAACAGACTGCAGACGACATATACACCGCGACAAAGGGCATTCCGTTCATCATTGACAAAACCTCGCAGATGCTACTTGGTGATGAGGGGTTTGAGTTGGATTTCCGAAATATTTCGGGGTATGTTTTGAAAACCCCAAATGAAACATTGGCATATGGGATTCAGTTTGAACGATAGAAGAAGACGGCGGCGCATATGTGAAATGTATCGCCACATATGAACGCAAATAGAATTCGTAAATATGTTCAATTAAAAGGGGTTGTCCCAAAGTCTGCGAATAGCAGCGCTTGTGCATCACCGTGTTTCCAGGTCAGCGGCAAAGACAAGGGGAGCTTTTGGCTTCCCTTGTTGAGCGTGATGAAGTCTAGGTGCAAGCGCTAACTCAATCTCCCCATTACTGCGTCTTGATGATCAGCTTTAACCCGTCGTTAAAGAGATCATCTGCTGTATGACCAGCATTAAAATACTCCTCGATACCGGCCATCATCGTCGGATGGTCTTTCGCGAACTGCTCCATGTCAAAATCCTCGCTCATTTCCGCGTCAGGCGGCGTCTGCTCCTCTATGACAAAACCAAAAGTGAAATGTTGCGCTGTCAGCGCGATTAAACGGGATTCCCGCAAACTGACACCTGCGGTGAGCAGTGATCGGATGGCTGTTTCCATGACGTCGGACATGCTTAAAGATAGGTGAGCGCCTGCGACAACACGTCCCCCATCCGTGTAAGCGCGCATCGCTCTGCGCAATCGATTGAATACGTCCATCAGCCACGTTTGCCAAGCTTCATCAGAACCTCGCGCCTGCAGGTCATGAAATTCCGATTGCAGTATTCGTTCGGCCATTTCGTTGATCAACGCTGCCTTATTTTTCACGTGCCAGTATAATGTAGGCGCTTTGACGCCCAATCTTTTTGCCAGTTCCCGCAAACTCACGCGATCAATGCCGCTTTCATTGAGCAGTTTTAAAGCTTCGTCCACAATCATGCCCTTGTTGAGCGCCATCGTTTTATCTCCTTCGCACCATTTCCTTGACAGTCTAACACATGTAGACTATATTTTGAAATATAATCTATACATGTTAGAGAGAGTGCGACTTTAACATCTGAAATACGAGGGGGAGAGCACGTGAAGGCAGCGGTACTGTACCAGTTTGGGGAAATCCCGCGATATGAGGATTTTCCGGATCCGGTTCCTGGAGAGGGGGAGGTGCTCATCAACGTGAAAGCGGTGGCGCTGGAAAATGTGGATAAGATGATGGCAGAGGGAACACATTTTGCGAGTCGTCAGTTCTTATCCACGCTCCCGGCCATCGTTGGCTTCGACGGTATTGGGGAACTTCCTGACGGCAGGTTGGTCGGATTTGGCGGCGTGAAAGGACCGTATGGAGCGATGGCGGAAAAGACAGTCGTGCCAAAGGAATATACAGTGCCGATTCCCACGTCCGTTGACGCCGTTACAGCGGCAGCTTTGCCTGCCTCAGCTTTGACGTCTCTCTTTCCGCTCAAATGGGGAGCAAGGCTTGAGGCTGGGGAAACGGTGTTCATCAATGGCGCAACCGGTGTGGCTGGTAAACTTGCCGTGCAGATCGCCAAGCTGTTGGGCGCAGGGCGAATTGTTGCAACCGGGCGGAATGAGGCGTCGTTGAAGCAAATTGCAGCGTTAGGCGCAGATACCGTCATTGATTTGAAGCAGGCTGATGAACAGCTTGTCGAGCAGTTTCGTCGAGAGGCGGGGAAGGGGTTTGACGTCATTCTCGATTTTCTGTGGGGGCGTGTGACGGAGTTGTTGATTCGCTCGTTGGTGCCACAGGGGTTGAGCTTCGCGCAAGGGAGGACGCGGTTGGTGCAGATTGGAGAGAAGGCGGGATCGACCATTTCGCTTTTGGCGGATGCGCTGCGGACGACGGGGCTTGAGATAATGGGTGCGGGCGCAGGTTTAACGCCTGAAGCGATACCGGCGGGCGCCGCGCAGGTGTGGGATTGGATCCGGGCTGGCAAGTTGCGCATGGATATCGAGCAAGTCGCGCTTCAAGATGTTGCGGATGTGTGGGAACGCGATGATTTTCATGGGAAGCGAGTCGTGATTGTGGTTTAAATTGAGGCATCCGTTGATTCGAAGGGAGAAAATATGATGCTGAATAACATCAAGCGCTGACACCGCGCGATGGTGCAGAAGATCGCTGTGAAATTTGGGCTTCCAGAAGACATGAGTCACCATCACCACCATTCACATGCTCTGCGCAGCAATGCGAATTTGCATATGAAACGACATCGCGCTTTTCATCAGCGTCACGCGCAAATGGCGAAACAGAATGCAAAAAGGTTGGCGGATTGGCAACAACAACATAATCAACGCGTGGGAGATTGGCATGCTCGACATGCTGCTGCAGTCATGAGTGGAACTGCTGGATTGTACAAGTGGGAAAGGTTTGTTTACAAAAACGTAAGTCGTATCGCCAAAATGGCAAAGTGAGCGTAAATCAGGATATCCATAGTGACCGTGCCGCAGGCGATTCGTCTGCGGTTTTCCCTGTTGGCAACCGGAACTGCAAATTTCGTAAAATAGTACAATAAAGAGATGACGACGAACGAGGAATTTATCTATAAATAGAGAGGGATTACTCATCATGCAATCCATCGAGATTCAAATGTTGCCTTGTCATGCGAATACCCATGCAGTTGAAATGAAGCAAATCGTGAACATCGTGAACCGTGTTTACGCTGCGTCCGAGGGGAGTCTTTGGAAACGACGAGCCATTCGTACGACTGTGGAGGAAGTGGTCGATCTCGTTCGCGCTGGGGAGATGGCTGTCGCTCGATCACCCCGGGGGATTGTTGGATGTGTTCATATTAGACGAATTGACGAATCAACAGGAGAATTTGGCATGCTTGCTGTGGACAACGACTTCCAGGGAACTGGCATTGGACGCGCGTTAGTGCGGTTTGCTGAACAAAAGTGTATAAAGGAACACCTTCGTAGCATGCAACTTGAATTGTTGGAACCACAGGTGGGCTCTCATCCGGCAAAGGTGATTTTGAAAAACTGGTATATGCGGATAGGATATCGTCCCGTTCGCACTGAATCGGTTGATTCATTGTTTCCAGCGTTAGTGGAGTTGCTGGCTGTACCTTGTAAGTTTGTGATCCTCCAAAAAGAACTAGTGGAAGCACAAGGCGTAGGCAGCTAAACTCATAAAACAAGTGGTTTCTGGTGAGTGTAACCGTGTAGCTGAGCGGCGAAATCCTTTTAAACGTCTTTGGTTCAAAAATGAATGGTTCTGCTTGGTCGTATCATGCGAAATAACCGAGGGGGCGAACCCCCTAGTTGTTTTGTGAACCACTGCTAAACGCTTTCCAACCGGATGGGTAAACTTTGAAGGGATTGGCCCACCCCGGAATCAATCAAATGTTCTGTAAGGTCGAATGCTTCCGCTGGTTGAATATTGGCGAACTGTTTCACAAACGTGGTTAAAGCAATGTTTGCTTCCATCCGAGCAAGTGGAGCACCTAAGCAGAAATGCGAACCGGCACCAAAAGTTAAATGTTTTTGATTCCCTTGACGATGAATATCAAATGCTTCCGCATGCTCAAATTGAGCTTCATCGCGGTTTGCGGCGCCTATCCATGCCACGATGATCTGCCCTTTTTTCATCTCAAAGCCAAATACGTTTGTATCTTGGGCAATCTGTCTATCCATGGAAGCTGGAAAGCGAAAACGTAACACTTCCTCAATCAACTTGGGCACCAATGACAAGTCGTTTCGCAGTTCCTGATATATGCCGGGTTTGTCGAATAACATGGCGTAAAACATGTTGGAAATCAGCGTCGTTGTGGTTTCATTGCCTGCGCCCAACAATCCGATGCTGGACATCACCACTTCTCTATCCGTTAATTGTTCGCCTTCAAGCTCGGCCTTGGTCAAATCGGAAATGATGTCATCCACAGGATGTGCTCGTTTCTCTTGCACGATGGGATAAAGGTAGTCATAAAACGCCTGCATGGCTTGTGCTTTTTGCTCGGCGATATCGCTAAAAGCTTCTTTGTTATACGGGGAAAAGAGAATATCTGACCAGTGCTTAATCCGTTCCCGGTCTTTCGCAGGCACACCCAACAAACGGGCGATGACGGTTACCGGTAAGGGGATGGCCAGCTTTTGTACGATATCCACGCTCATCTGATCTTCCATCTCTTTGACCAATTCGTCAGTGATCGCTTGGATTTTGGGTCTCCATTCTTCCAGACTTCGCGGAGTGAAAGCATGGGCGAGAAGCGCCCGGCGCTTGCGGTGTTCCGGTGGATCACAAGAATTGACGTTGCTTCGGTTGTCGTTTCTGGGGATGGGAATGAGACTGCGTTCCTTTTTGTTGGAGAACAACTCGTGATCAAAAAGCACACGTTTGGCATGATCATATAAAAACACATTCCACACATCTTGCTCGGCATCATAAATCACAGGATTGTTTTCTCTCATCTCTTTATACCAAGCAAATGGTTCCCATTGAGCTTCGTTTGATTTGAGCTGAGATATTTCGTGCAAAAGGATAATTTGACTCGTTGAACTCACATACATCAGCTCCCTGTGGTTATCGCTACATAGGTTATTTTAATCTAGCGAGTGGGTGATAGAACCATTTCACACAAAATTCAATTCGAGAATAGAAAGATAATTCGGGAATAGAAAGATTTTTTTGTCGGTCAATCAATTCCATTGCGATCGAAAGTCGCCACACCGACGGAACCCCCGGATATCTCCATACGTAAGCGGGCGTTGCGCGAGGCTATGCAGAGATGGATGGTCGATGCGCATTACGCAAATATGTCGTCAGAGGAACTTAGACAAATGTTTGACGAGGTACTGGCTGAATGGAATCGGAATAGAGGAGGAACGACTGCATGAGCCTAGCCATTGAGATGAAAAACGTGACCAAGCGGTTTGAGCGCGATGTGGTCCTGGACAACGTGGATTTTTCCGTCAGCCGAGGGCGTGTGCATGCGGTGATTGGGCCAAACGGAGCGGGGAAGAGCACATTGCTTAAACTGATGGTGAATCTATTGAATCCATCATCCGGCGAGATTTGCGTCATGGGCGAGCCTGTCAGGGACAATCCGAGGGTTCGGCAGTGGGTTCACTATGTGGGCGCCGATACGCACATATTCCCGATGTTCAAGGTTGGCGAAGTGCTTCAGTACGCGCGCCTCTTATACGACGCGTGGGACGAGGTTCGCTGTCAGCAACTCGTTGCCGCTTGGGGGATGCCCGTAACGAAAAGAGTTCGGCAACTGTCGCTGGGGATGAAGATGAAGCTCAAGTGGATGATGGCCTTCGCGGCGATGCCGCAGGTTTTGTTGTTAGATGAGGCGCTGACTGGGATTGATCCGGTGTCGAAGCAGCAAATTGTGGACATGTTGCTGCAGGAAGTGGCACTCCGTGACGTCACCGTCATCTGCGCGACACACGAACTGTCAGAAGTTGAGCAGATGGCAGACACGTTAAGCGTGCTTGGCCGCGGACGCATACTTGCAACGAAGAATGTGGACCAACTGAAGGAACACGTCTGCGAAATCGCAGCGCTCGTACCGAGTGGTCACGATGTCAACTTACAGGACCATGCCATCTTGTCCGTCAAACAGGCAGGCAGGCGCTGCACTCTTGTGCTGGAAGGGGACACAGCCGAGGCGCAAGCGGAATTGGAGCGGTCGGGCGGCAGCGTGATCGATATCAGAGCGGTATCGCTTGAACACTGGTTTCAGGCGTTGTTGGTAAAGGAGGGCATGGTCGGTGGCCGAATTCAGTTATCAAAAAGCATTGTTTTATAAGGAGTGGCTACATAAACGCTGGGCTGCGCTATTCGTATTTCTGTTGATTGCGCCATCTGTGTACTTGCAAACTTTGATGCCGCTCAACGGGCGGCGCATCATTCAGATAGGTAGCCCAGGGCATTGGCAAGCGGTTGATGTGGTCGCATTGAATTTCGCGGACACGGTCAATCAAATTGAAAATCGCTATACCACGGGGATATGGGCTTGTCTCGTGGTCGTGGTGTTTGCGCTATACTCCATCTGGATTGAACGGTATCACGACACCTTTTGGGTTACGCTAGGTGGCCCAACTTCCAAGTCTACCATTCTGCGGACGAAATTCCTCGTCGATGCCGCCATCATTGTCGGCGTCTTCACAGTGCTTGGCGCGTCCCTCTGCATTATCGACGGAGCGGTTCACGCGCATTATTCCATCGCGGGAATAGCTCGCTGGTGGTTGGCCGAGGTCGGGATACTGATGGGGATGTATGGGCTGACGGTGTTGATTTCGACCGTGCTTGGCAACCCCTTCGCAGCGGGAATCATCATATTCGGCGTGACCGTTGCGCCCATGTACCTTGGCGCGCTGCTGGTCAATTGGTTGGGCGCAAATCTCATTTACTTTGTTGACGGGCACACGACCGCGCATATTCCGACTAGTTGGAAGCTGATGTGGATCATCAGTCACCTAAGTCCGCTCAACTGGTACAACATGACGTTTACGAAAACCTGGGGACATCCTGCATTGTTTTTCGTCTGGTTTTTGCTGGCCAGCCTAATTTGCTGTTGGCTTGCAGTGCGATTGTTTGAACGCGCCGACAACGAACGGTTGTCCAACCTATTCGTGTTCCACCAAACACAGCATGGTGTTGCATTGATTTTGAGCGCTGTTGTTGCATTCATTGTCGTAGATACAGCGCTGCATCAAGCATCAACCACACACGCCGCTTACCTGATGTGGTTCTGTGTCGTGACGGCCATCATCTGGCTGTTGTTCACATTTGTTCGTTTGCGGTGGTTGAAGGTACGGTAGAGGATGGCACTTGCCGTTGCGCAAGAATTACAAAATGAGTTGTCCGCATAAGATAGAGCGGGTGGTAAACTGTTACTGTAACCAGAAATGCCGGATCGACACAGTGAAACCAAATCTTCGACGGCGAGGAGGTGATTTTGCGGCTGCGTCAGATCTCGTTTGTGTCGGCAATTTGGCGATGGTGAGGATTTGACGATAACCTGTGCGACTGTGGAATTATGCGAATTGTGTGTCAGTGGTGACGAGATCGACCCATTGTCTTTTTCCGTGTCAGACAGGCTGTATGAATCGCGAATGGGAGTTGAACTGATGAATATTTGTATTGCGTCCTATTCATTTCACGGATTGTTAAAGGAAGAGAAAATAGATGTATTTGGCTATCTGGAAAGTGTGAAATATCGTTACCATCTGAACGCTGCGGATATCTGGAACGGTATGCTCGTGAGCATGGAGGACGACTATCTGAAAAAAGTCCGCCAAGCGTTGGACGAGCGGGGGCTGTGTCTAGCCAATCTGTGTGTTGACGGCGCGCATTTGTGGGAGCCAGATGCAGAGACGAGGGAACAAAATTACCGCAATGCGCTTGCGCATTTACATGCTGCTGAAGTGTTGGGCGCGCGTACGGTGCGCATCGACATGGGCGGCCGGGATACGGAAATGACGGAGGAGCAATTCGAATATACGGTCAAACGATATCAGGAATATACGCGCCGGGCGCAGGAGAATGGCTATATGGTTGGTCCGGAAAACCATTGGGGCGCTTCACGCGTACCGACCAATATTCAAAAAGTCTATGATGCGGTCGACAGTCCGGCATTTGGCATTCTGCTTCATTTTGAGAATTGGGATGTCGACGCGCAGAATGGGGATCAAATCTGTGCGCCGTATGCGTTCCACACGCATTTAGCCGCTTGGGTTGAACCGCGCTATGAGGAAAAGCTGAACATGCTGGCGGATGCCGGGTACAAAGGCTATCTCGGTGTAGAACATCACTCTGCGCAAAACGAGTATGTGCAAGTGGCGTGGCAGTTGGCAAGCCTGCAGCGGACGGTTGCGCTACAGGCGCGATAAAAGAGGAGGTGAACCCGAATGGAGCAGATTCGGGTAGGTGTCATCGGCGTTGGTATCATTGGCAAGACACATCTGGAGAACTACGCTAAAATTGCTGGCGTGGAGGTTGTCGCCATTGCGGATGTGAACGAAGCGGAATTGCGTCGAGTCGCCGACACATATCAGGTGCCCAACGTATACACAGACTTTCGCGAACTTTTGCAACGGGACGATCTCGACGCGGTCGACGTGTGTCTCCACAACAACTTCCACGCGCCGGTCACGATTGCAGCTCTGGAGGTCGGAAAGCACGTCTACTGTGAAAAGCCCATTGCTGGCTCTTACGCTGACGGCAAGGCGATGGTCGATGCGGCAAAAGCGTGCGGGAAACAACTGCACATTCAGTTGGGGACGTTGTATACGCGGGAGACGAAGGCGGCAAAACGGCTGATTGACGGCGGAGAACTGGGGAAACTCTATCACGCGCGCTCGACAGGTTATCGCCGGCGCGGCCGTCCTTTTGTCGATGGCTACGGCACAAAGTACTTTACCAGAAAAGAAACCGCTTCCGGTGGCGCGTTGTTTGATATGGGTGTGTACCATCTCGCGCAAATCTTATATCTAGTGGGTGTTCCAGAAGTCGCGACGATTTCCGGCAAAACCTATCAAGAGCTGGGCATGGATGAAGCGAGGAAAAATGAGAGCGGTTTTGATGTGGAAGAGTTGGGCGTTGGCTTTGTCCGCTTTGCGAATGGCTTGACGCTTGACGTGATCGAATCCTGGGCGATTCAATTGAATGGTTTTGAGGGCAGCAGTATCGCAGGGTCAAAAGGCGGCATTCGCCTGCCTGGTATTGCGAACGGGGAGCAAACGCCGTTGAGCTTCCATACGACGCTGTGCGATATGGAGATGAACAGCACGTTTGAATTGAATGGCGCGGACTACCGCTGGCATCAGCTGGAGGAGAATCCAGATGCTTATGACTCCTCACAACACCATTGGATCGCAGCGCTACAGGGACGGGTCGAATTGCTGCCGACTGCGGAAATCGCGTTGCAGACGATGTTGATCAGTGAAGGGATCTATTTGTCTGACCGCCTCAATGAAGAAGTGAAGACAGCAGATGTTGTCGCGATGTCTAAGTCCTGTTCCGTGCAATTGTAGTATTGGCACAGCCATCGTAAAAAATAGATGAAAAGAGAGGATTACGCCAGCGTGTGATATTGGCGTAGTCCTCTCTTTTTGAATATTTCGTTCAAAATTGAGATTTGATATTGACGTTTTGATTTGTAGGCAGTTTAATAAACTTAGTTTTCTATAATAAACGAGCGATGTGAACCTTTTCAGGCGATGAGGAGGTGCATGGGTCATTTGTGTAATGAAAGCGGAGACATGGTGAGGTTGTCATGGAGATGAACGGTGGGAGTGTGAAGACAGCGGAGAAAAAATACTGGGTACCGGCCATCGAGCGGGCTCGTGATGTATTGGAGATGATTGCGTCCGCGCCTTCCAAGTACCGTTTGATTGATTTGGCAAACAAACTCGAGGTGAACAAGAGCTCGATGTTTTCCATGCTGCATACACTTGAATCAATTGGTTGGATTGTCAAAGAAAAAGGAGATACCTATACGCTGGGCGCGAATTTGGGCACACTGAGCGCCGCGTATTTTCATCAATTTGATTTGCTTCGCTCGTTTCATGAAGAAGCAGCAAAAATGGTCGCGCGGATTCATCTGACGATTCAGCTTGGCGTATTGGATAAGCGCGAAGTGCTGTATCTGGCCAAGGAAGAAATCAGGGCGCCGCACGTCGTCTCCTACCCAGGCATGCGCATTCCCGCCCATGCGACCGCACTGGGAAAAATTCAGTTGAGTGGGTATGCGGATGTCGAATTGGAACAAATGTATGCAGATTATCGTTTTGAGAAGTTGACGCCATATACCGTCAGTAGTCTGGCCGAATTGCAGCAGCAACTGGCAGAGATGAGGCGCGATGGGTTTGCGTATGATCACGAGGAAGCCGTGTTGGGGTTTTATTGTCTAGCGGCGCCAGTGTACAACTACGCGGATCAGATGATTGCGGCCGTCAGTTGCTCGCTGACCAAGGCTGATTTTGAGGTGAAGCAGGCGCTTGCGCGAGGGGAAATTCTAGATTTGGCTGGCCGTTTATCGCGGTTGGCTGGTCATGCAAAGAGGCATTCGCAGAAGGAGTGAGCGACATGAGGTTAGAAGGCAAAACGGCTCTGATTACAGGTTCCGGTTCTGGCATTGGCCGGTGTACAGCACTTTTGTTCGCCAAAGAAGGCGCGCAAGTCGTGGTCAATGATGTGTCAGCCGAGCAAGGCGAGGCGACGGTGAGCGCCATTCGCGAAGCTGGGGGCACTGCCATCGCCATTCAGGCAGATGTCACGAAGGCGTCCGATGTCGAGCGCATGGTGGACAAAGCGCTTGCCACCTACGGCAAAATAGATGTGCTGTTCAACAATGCCGGTATTTCCGGTGTGGGGGCTGTGCACGAAACCAGTGAGGATTTATGGGATAAAGTCGTCAACGTGAATTTAAAAGGGGTCTATTTGACGTCGAAAGGTGTGCTGCCCCACATGATGGAGCGGCAGGCCGGATGCATCATCAATATGTCCTCCTGTGTGGCTGAAATCGGTCTGATGAAGCGCGCGGTCTATGCCTCCACCAAGGGTGCGGTCTTGGCGTTGACCAAATCGATGCAGGTGGATTACGCGCCATACAACATTCGCGTTAACGCCCTTTTGCCAGGCACCATTCTGACGCCCTTCGTCGAAAACTACTTAAAAAGTTCCTATGATGATCCAGAAGAAGCTTTGGCAACCATTCGCAAACGGCAACTCGGCGGCGATCTTGGGCGGCCGGAAAATGTGGCATCGGCGGCATTGTTCCTCGCGTCTGATGAATCTTCGTTTGTCATGGGTTCGCCATTGTATGTGGATGGCGGCGCAACCTTTGGCAAAATGGCCTAAATCAAATGAGTTAACGCTTTGTGTGCAGTGAAACCCTGAACCGATGTTGAGGAGGAAGTTTTTATCATGAAAACATTGACATTTTACGCAGAAGACAAGCTGAAACTCGGTGTGAAAACAGGACAAGGCATTCTGGATGTCGATAAAGCCCTAAGCAAGATTCCGGCGGCTGATGCTGTCCCTACTTCTGTGGAAGAACTTTTACAGGGCGGCGCTTCGGCCTTGGCCAGTTTGGAAGGCTATGTTCGTCTTGTGCTGGATAGAAATGATGCAACGCTGTTTCACGCAGAGGAAAGCCTGAAACTAGGGCCCTGTGTCACGAAGCCAGAGAAAATCATCTGCGTCGGTCTGAACTATCGCAAGCATGCAGAGGAATCCAACATGCCGATTCCGGAAACGCCGATTCTATTTAACAAATTCAACAACACGCTGGCTGCCCATGAAGAGGATGTGTTGTTGCCGCACAACTCGACACAAGTAGATTATGAAGCTGAGTTGGTTATCGTCATCGGCAAAAAAGCGAAACAGGTCAGCAAGGCGGACGCCCTGGAGTACGTGTATGGCTACTGCAACGCCGATGATCTCTCAGCAAGAGATCTTCAGTTTAGAACCCATCAATGGTTGCTGGGGAAATCTTGCGATGGATTCAGTCCATTGGGCCCATACTTGGTGAGCGCCGATGAAATCGGGGATCCAAATGATCTGGGGATTCGCTGCTATGTGAACGGTGAACTGCGGCAGGATTCAAACACCTCAGATATGATTTTCCACTGTGATGAGATTGTCAGTTACATCTCTGATCACATGACTTTGGAGCCGGGGGACATCATTTTGACCGGAACACCTGCAGGGGTGGTTTTGGGATATCCTGAAGCCGAAC
>NZ_JBHUCX010000075.1:0-32123 GCF_042678105.1 Alicyclobacillus fodiniaquatilis | reverse complement strand
GGTAGCACAACGCCAACAGCCCGAACACCAGAAGGTGTTCGGGCTGTTGGCGTTGATGAATTTGTCATCGGTGTTTGATTATACGACAGGCACTTCAATTTGTTTGGCTAGTTCCGAACGGCAATTTTCGCAGACCAGTTTGTCTTTGAACAGCGTCGTGTGGTCCAACTCACTGCAAAAAACGCATGCAGGCTCGTACTTGCGCAAAATGATTTGTTCACCTTGTGTAAAGATTTCCATACCGTCTTTGATGTTCACGCCGAGTGTGCGCCGCAGTTCGATAGGTACAACAATGCGCCCCAGCTCGTCCACTTTTCGTACCATACCCGTTGCCTTCATTGTTATTGATCACCTCTGTCCCAATGTTAACAAGCTTCTTAGAAATATCAATAAACAATTTGGAAGTAATCTAAATGATTTACTGCGAACTGGGGGAGGCCCCCCAGCTTGTTTTTTTGTTTGCAGGACCGGTTTCTGGCGCATCGGGATTTTCGCATCGTTATCACCAAAATCGCGATGGCGGATTATTGTTCACTGGATTCCGGCGGTTCACTTGTCTGTACATACGTTGGCGTGCTGCCATCGGTTGTGCACGCATGGCAGGCATTTGGGAATAAGGGGGAGCGAGGCGCTGTTGCCTTATCTGCGCAGATTGTCCATAAGGGTCAAAATGGACGTTTGGGGTGCGTTGTTGGACAGCGATAGGCGAATGTCCATGCATACCGGGCCTCATCTGCGCTCTTTGACCGGGGTGTGGATGGGGGCGCATGGCGTTGAAGGGCTGAACTTGTTGCGGTCGGGCGCGCATAGGTAAAGGATTCGCGGGGCGCGCAGGGCCATTTGGCAACCTCATCGCGGGTCTTCCGGCCGTTTTTGACGTGGGTGGCTTCAGAAAGGAAAAGAGACCACGCTTTTGGTTTTCGGTCGGGCTGCTGGCCTCTTCCTGCACTGGCGCGTGCATGAAGGGCTGCTGTTCACCTGGCGTTGGCGATGTGTGTTCAGATTCACCTGCATCTGCTTCGTTGTTGCCCATCAATGCTTTTAAAATGTTCATGATCATCTATTTTGGACCTCCCTATCCGGTTTGTTACCGACCATCGCTGAACATCATGCATCATCTTGGTGCTCGCCATTCGCGCTGTCTTGATGGACAGGTATTTTCCACGGTTCTTCTGGCGCGGGACCTATCACGTATGGCGTCTATCCCTCAGCAAATGACACATCGTGTAATTTTGGCAGGGGAAGGTGCCCGGAGGGCTGGTAAAAATCTGGCTAGACATGTGCCGACAAGATCCTTCTCCATCTTCGAATACGCTTGAATGTAGCCTGCCAATGGTGATTCGAGGGGAAAGGGTTGAACGTGACATTGACAACGACGGATGCAGATGCACGACTTGATGCCACCATTCGCATGGCCGTGAATCGGTTGAGAGATGGTCAACATGTCACAGGGTGCTGGACGGATTGCTTTGATACCGGTGTGATGCCGGATGCGCAGACGGTGATTTGTTTATATCTGCTCGGTGTAGATGATGACGATTGGATCACCATACTCTTGCAGCGGCTGCTAGAAGCGCAGCGGCCAGATGGCACCTGGGGTGTTTATCCAGGGGATGAAGGGGATCTTTCCACAACCGTCGAGTGCTATTACGCGCTGCAATTACATGGCGCCTGGTCTGGGTTGCCAGAGAGACAGGCGCAGGCGAAGCAATTTATCTTGCGCCAAGGTGGGCTGAAACGGTGTCGGAATCTGACCAAGGTGATTTTGGCCATCGGCGGTGAAATCCCTTGGCGATGGCTTCCTTCTCCCAGGGTGTATTCACTGCTGTTTTCGCAGCGTTTTCCAGTCTCCATTTTTGATATGGTCACTTTTACACGCCTGCACGTCGCGCCGATGCTTCTGTTGTCCTCGTGTCAATTTGTCGCTGCGCCAGCAGACGGCCGCATGTTGGCGGATTTGATGAGTGGGCATCTCTGGGGGCGTCGTTTGCAGAGTTTCGACAAGCGCGGTGCGCGTCGACGACTGTCACGGCGAATGTCCCATTGCCTGGCATGGATGCTTGCGGAACGGGAGGCAGATGGGACGACGGCCGGCTATCATTCATCCACTTTTTTAACCATCTTTGCCATGCAGGCGCTTGGATTTGAGGTGGGGCACAGAGAAATTCAGTCTGCGATACAGGCGATGCGGAAAAATTTGTACCGTTCTCCAGATGCGGCATATGTTCACCAGCAGACTTGCAATGCGCATGTGTGGAATACGGCCTTGGCCGTGAGAGCGCTGTTGGTCGCGGGCGAGGACGTGCAATCGTCAGTGGTGCAAAAAGCGGTGCAGTACCTGTTGACCAAGCAGCAGCATGGGCAGCAGATTGTACGCTTGGGCGGTTGGGCGTTTTCGAGCAACAACACTCAGCATCCCGATACGGACGATACCATCGCCTGTTTAGAGGCATTGTGCCTTGCGAGCATGACGCAAAGCGCCGCTTGGTCGCAGGGCATCACGTGGCTGCTTGGCATGCAGAATCGGGATGGCGGCTGGTCGGCGTTTGAGAAAGATGCGAATAAACGCTGGATGGAATGGATCCCGGCCAATGATATGCGCCGGGCGATGCATGATCCCTCCACACCGGACATCACAGGCAGAGTTTTGGAATTTTTGCTGCGTTATCGTGTTTTGTCTGTCGATGATCCCATTGTGCGCCTTGCATTACAGTGGCTGCATCGCCATCAGGAGGCAGATGGTTCCTGGTTTGGCAGATGGGGCACCACGTATATTTACGGCACTTGGTGCGCAGTCAAAGCGCTGCTTTGCGCACAAGTGCAAAGCTCGGCACCCAGCATCGCAAAGGCGAGGGCGTGGATACTCCGGATTCAACACGATGACGGCGGTTTCGGGGAATCCTGTCAAAGTGATCTCCATGGCCATTTTGTGCCACTTGCGGCAAGTCTACCAACACAGACAGCCTGGGGCTTGGATTTGCTCTTGTATCTCTATGAAGCAGAAATGGACTCACGCATGCAAGATGAACTTTGGCGCGCTTGTTCAAAGGCTGCGAATTGGTTGGTGACGCACGCGAAAGCGGGGATGTGGGAGGAAGAAATGCCGACAGGTTCGGCTTTCCCAGGCGCTTTGCACATTCGATACCACATTTATCCGAAAATTTGGTCTGTGGTTGCCCTGAAACATTACCAGACTTTGCGCCAGCGTCGTTTCCGTTTGAAGGGGGGTGAATCACATGTTGGATCCAAACCTACTACACACGTTTCGTTCGCGTATTAGAAATCCAATTCACTGGCGCAACACGCATCGCATTCTGCATTCCTACAGTCGCCGTGACCTGGCCACACCGCATGGCGCAGGCGCGCTGGTCGACCAAATGTGCGGTGCCCTGAACGTTCCGCTGACACCAGGGCAGCGAGCGGGGGCAGTCAATTGGTTGGTGGCGCAGCGGATAGATCCCCATCATCCCCTGCATCAAATGCGGATGTGGCGCATCGTCCGTGGGATGTGAAAATCCATCAGATGGAATGACGGTATATATCGGGTGTTTGACAAGAGTTTCAAACACCCGATATGTTCGATTTTAATTGTGGTAGAAGTTTTTTCCACAAATCCCCGAGGTCGGCCTTTTCTACGTCTTGTCGATCTCGACGTGAGCAACGACATCTGGAATACATACGTGCGTTGCAGCCCTCAATTCTCATCAGCCCCAGCAGGGACAGATTCATCAAGCAAGGTCGCCTGCTTTTCCTTCCTGAGTGCCCGGCTCAGCATCGCGCGAAAACGGATGGTTGGTGCATCGGATGCCACATGGGCCTCTGATGTGAAGTCAAACGGCGCATGTTGCGGCGTCAAGTGTTCAATGATGGCTTGGTCTTCCGCCATGATGTTGAGTGTATACTGCAAATGAAAGTCATCCATCCAGACGGCGTCGATGTCAAAGCTGCGCATGACGATTCCGAATATGTCTGTGCGGTGATCATTGACAGGCGTGAAGGTGAGAAACGTGCACATCATGCCGTGATCCCCGAAAGGGGTGCGGATGATCCATTGATTCGGAAACAACAGTTCAATCTCCGTAGAAGCCCCTTCGGGCGTCGCAGGGACAGGTTCCATTGGATGCTTTGCGGCAAAAGGCGTTGGGTAGATGACAATGCTGGTTTTTGACGCGCGATACAGCGGGCCTTGCACGGCGGGATCGACATTTTCGCCTGTGGTGGCAGAATGAACGAACGGCAGGTGGGAGACGTCGAGCACACTTTCTGCCACGCGCGTGAAGTGCGCGTTCCACGTCTGGTGGAATGGCACATAGCGCCAATCTGAAAACGCGAGTTCTGGAAACGTCGTGTAAGTAGGGGGTGGATCGCCTTGTAGTGCCGTTTCAGTGTAAATCCAAACGAGATCTGCATATTCAACAGTAGGGTATGTTCGCAGAAACGCGCGCTTGGGCATCGGGGCGGTCGGCGTGTTGGCTGGAATATGTGTACATTTCCCCGTTCCGTCAAATCGCCAGCCGTGAAATGGGCAGATGAGTTCGCCAGTTTCAACATGCCCGAGTGACAAATCACACCCTCTATGCGGGCAGTGCGGTTGTACTGTATGGACGCCGCCGCGCTCATCGCGATACATCACGTACGCCTCGCCGTGGACCATGTATTTTTGCGGCTGGTTGGCCAGCGCGCCGGATGGGCAGACTGCGTACCATGCTTTGCGTAACATCGGGCATTCCTCGCTTCATATATAGATGATTTTCATCAGTTTATGCCGCGGGATTGACATGCGCAGAGGAATTTTGCTCGATTTCTTTTTGGTTGCGCGGCCTGCCAACATATGTGTACAATACCCAGTACCAGCGATGGCTGTTTGTGAAAAATGTAAAATATCGTATCGGATTTATTTTGCTTTCAAGCAAAATTCGAGATGTGTCTGTTAGGCTACGATACCAGACGGATGGACAAGCAATCACGCTGCGATATTTTTCAGATAAGCAATATGCGTTGTAATAGGACTTAGGATCTTGTATACGATTAGGGGGAGCTATTTTGTCATCAATCAAGAAAATTGTGTCACCGGTCATCGGTGGCCTGGTGGGCGCTGTCATCGTCGGCGGCGTTTGGTATGGAACACATCTATCACAGCAACACGGTGACGTGGTCGCCAAGGTGGGCGGCACACCCATTACTCGCCAAACGTTGTTGCAGGAAAGCGAATCTTATGCAGGTACACAGATGTTGGAACAGTTGATCACCAATCAGTTGGTGCTTGACGCCGCAGCCAAGCAGAAGGTGACTGCCTCGGACAAAGAGGTCAATTCAGCCCTGCAGAGTCTGGAAGAGCAAGATGGGATTTCGAGTGATGCCCAGTTGGAATCCATGCTGGCGCAGAGCCACATGACCAAGGCGCAATTGATGGAACAATTGAAAGTTGAAGTGTTGGAAGAGAAGATTGCTGAAAACAAGGTCAAAGTCACGGCAAAGCAAATTCAAACGTATTACAACAACAATAAAAAGAATCTCGCTTCGGCGAAAAAGGTCTCACTGTCTGACATCATTGTGTCGACCAAAGCCAAGGCGCAAAATATTAAGAAGCAATTGGATGCAGGTCAGAGCTTCGCTACTTTGGCGAAGAAGAACTCCACCGACACCAGCACGAAATCCAAGGGCGGCAAGATGGGCAGCATGACACAGGATCAGTTAGATCCAGCCATTGCGCCGACAGCGTTCAAAATGAAAAAGGGTCAGATCAGCGACCCGATTAAGGTCAGCACGGGTTATGAACTGATTCAGGTCAATGACATCACACCGTCTGTCGTTCCGACATTGGCCAAGGCGAAAAGTCAGATTACCACCATTCTCAAGCAGCAAAACATGGAGCAACCGCAAGAACTGGTGGCTGACTTGATGAAGAAAGACAATGTCCAGATTCTCGACAGCAGTTACTCAAGTGTAAAAGAGGCAATGGAAAATCCATCGCCGTCGTCGTCCTCCGGCGTTTCGGAATAATCCAGGATTCCAGTCGTCAAGCACAGAAGGTCTCGGGTTTTGCCCGGGGCCTTTTTTTCATTGCTGATTTGTGTGCGGGCGCGAGTGGTCATCGACCATTTTGGGTCGATCACGCTGCCGTGAAGTGTCGAAAGCTGCACATTTTTGCGAATTGTTCGTTCTCTTCGCCTCGTCATCGCATGTAGACGGTCTGCTCGCCTCGCTTCAATTTCTTGCAAATTCCCTTGTTTTTCGGCCATCTGCAGGCATTGGGCTTCGACAAGAAAATTCGCCATCACTTGCAAGGCGCGCGAACGGCGGACATTTGGATGGAAAAATACTGGATATCCACGTCAGGATGAATGAGGAAGGGGAGACTGACTCAGACTGTCAAATGTGGCTGAAATGCAATCGCGCCAGATGCGCTGCGAAGGAACGGGGGAAAGTCAGCATGGAAGAGTTTGAGGGACGAATGAAGGAGATTCAAGCCGCCGCGCATGTGAATGCCTATGCCGACAAAGGACAGGCTACTGAAGCTGGGCCGATTGTGGGGCAATTGGAACAACTGCTGCAACAATTGGCCAATCGGGCGAAAAAAATGGACGCGAAGTTGGAAATCAAGGTGACTGGTGGGGAGTCTCCAGGTTTGGTTGCGGGATTTGTCAATGCACACTTTTCGACGATGCGGTATATTTTGACTTCCAAGTGTAGTGACGGTCAAGTGGAAGTGGATGTGCAGGATGGGGAATGGAAGGAAATGAGCAATGTCCATGGGTTATGGGGGAACTGGCTGGACAAAAAGACCGTTTATCATGGCGAATTTTTAGAAGCGCCCATTCGTGAGGCGATAGAACGGACATTTATGCATTGGTATGAAAAAGTCAAACTGAATGCGCAAAAAGGCATCCCGCTGCAATAAGGGATGCCTTATTTGTACCATTCAGTTTGGTGGACGAACTGTCGCATGACAATAGGTGAGCTGGTCGATACTATGGGCCGAGGCGAAATCCAGTTGAAAGGGGTTGTCAGGGGATGCAGATGCCATCACAACAAGGCCAGATGCAACAAAATACACAGACGATGCAGCAGTTGCCGCCAAACATCTTGACTGCGAAGGATTTGTCGTTTTTAAAGGATCAAATGAGCTGGCTTTTGGGGGCAGTAAAGAAATGCCATCATTATGCTCAGGCTTGTCAAGACGCGCAAGTGCGTCAGATCATTGAACAGGTTTGCGCCACGCATCAACGTCAATACGACGCGTTGCTCAAACATTGCAACCAACAAGGCCAAACGGGGAACGCCCAACCGACCATGCAATAATCGAGATCGAAAGGGGGAAGCGCTGTGGCAAATCAAATGCAGCAGAATATGGAACAAAATGTGCCAAAGACGCCGGAGATGAACGACAGAGATTATTTGAACGACATTTTGGCCACCGAGAAGTATTTGACAGACGGTTTTAATGTCGCTGTGCGCGAGGCAAGTCATGATGCGCTGTTCCGCGACATGTTGAACATCCTCGCCGAAACACATCAAGTGACGCGCGATGTCTACAATTTGATGTACCAAAAGGGATGGTACAAATTGGAGGCGGGAGATGCGCAGCAGATCACACAGACGGCGCAGCAGTTTCAAGGCTACAAAAGTCAGTTTCCGCCCAAACAGATTCAATAACATGCTGTGTTTGTAGGAGATCCGGGTGTTTGTGCCGGGTCTCCGTTTTCTATGCGGAGGAACATCACCGTTGTTCACCAATCTATGCTATAGTAATGCACTAAAGATATACGTCAGCGTTTAGCAAAAGACGGCACGTTTTTGGTTTGTCGCCATGATGTTTATCGTCAAATTGGGTCAAACCCATTCAATTTTGCCATGCGCGCACGTGTGATATTGCACCAAGGAGTGGAGAGCATGTCACAACAGGAAGTGACTCAACAGCCAGTCTGGACACAGTTGCCAGAGCATGTTGAGATACGGGATAATCACCATCTATATATCGCCGATTGTGATACAGTCGCATTGGCAGACACTTATGGAACACCACTGATTGTTTATGACGAGCAATTGTTGCGACAGACCATCCAATCATTTCACCAGGCGTTTCAACGATTGCAGGTTCCTTACCAAATTTCCTATGCTAGTAAAGCGTTCTGCACCATTGCGATGTGCCAACTCGTCTATGAAGAGGGTTGTGGCATCGATGTCGTGTCTGGTGGAGAGTTATATACAGCGCTGACCAGCGGCGTTCCGGCGTCGGCCATTCATCTGCACGGCAACAACAAGACGTCTGAGGAGATCCGCTATGCGGTGGAATCCGGGATTGGGGCCATCATTGTCGACAATTTTTATGAACTTGCACTGTTGCAGGAAATTGCTGCGGAGAAACAAAAAAATGTGAATATTCTTTTACGGATTTCCCCTGGCGTTGAAGCCCATACGCATGAATATATTGCAACGGGTGGCCAGGATAGCAAATTTGGTTTTGATTTGGCAAGTGAACAGGCAAGAGAAGCCATCGTGCAATTGTCTGACATGCCAAATTTAATTTGTACGGGATTACATGCGCATATCGGATCGCAAATTTTTGACGCAGAAGGTTTTGCGGTGTCTGTGGAACGCCTTGCGGCGCTGTACGCATACGGCTGTGAGCGGGGGCTGCCGTTTCAGGTGCTCAACGTCGGCGGCGGGTTTGGCATTCGCTATACGGACGAGGACGCGCCGCCGGTGGCGCAGACGATTGAAGGCATTGTCGCGGCCGCGCGCGCCGCTTTTGCCCAATATGGGCTCATATTGCCCACGATTTGGATTGAACCAGGGCGCAGCATCGCCGGGCCTGCTGGGGTGACACTGTATCGCGTGGGCAGTCAGAAGAGAATCCCCGATACGCGCAACTATCTGGCTGTTGACGGCGGCATGACAGACAATCCGCGCCTCGCTTTGTATGGCGCCAAGTATCACGCGGTCTATGCAAACCGCGCGGATGCGCCAGCGCAGGACACTTGGTCTGTGGCAGGGAAATGTTGCGAGAGTGGCGACATGTTGATTTGGGATGCGCCATTGCCCAATCCACAGCCTGGCGATGTGCTCGCCGTCTTTGCGACAGGCGCCTACAACTACAGCATGGCCAGCCATTATAACCGCATCGCCAAGCCAGCGGTCGTGTTTGCGCGCGCTGGCCAGGCGCAAGTGGTGGTGGAACGCGAGACGTGGGCTGATTTGCTCCGTCAAGACAGACCGTTACAGCGATAAAATGTTCGATCACGCTGCAACCACCGGACATGTGAGTCACAGGTGATGACAGTGCTGTCACGGTGAGATTATCCTCCTCTGCTGTACGCAAAGAAGTGGTATACTATCTGTTGGTCGTTCTGGTCGCAGGTACGTGATTGCGAGAGGAGGAACATACGTGGCAAACAAAGAGAGCTTGCTACAATTGATTACGGAGACGTCAACAAATTTACCGCCTGATGTGCGGCGGGCAATCAAACGAGCACAAGTTCAGGAGGAATTGGGAACGCGTGCGGCGTTGGCATTGAACACGATTGTCGACAACATTGTTTCGGCAGAAGAGGATGTTCAACCGATTTGCCAGGACACAGGGATGCCGACATTCATCGTTCATTGTCCAGTTGGATTTAATCAGATCCAATTTAAGCGGGAAATCGAAGCAGCCATCAAAGAAGCGACGAAACTGGGAAAACTGCGTCCCAATTCAGTGGATTCACTGACTGGGAAAAATACAGGTGACAATTTAGGCGCAGGCACACCTGTCGTGCATTTTCATCAGTGGGAAGCCGACGAAGTTGAAGTCAAGTTGATTCTCAAAGGCGGCGGCTGCGAGAACAAGAACATTCAATACGCCCTGCCGACCGAACTGCCGGGGCTGGGACGCGCTGGTCGTGATTTGGAAGGGATTCGCAAATGCATTTTGCACGCCGTGTACCAAGCGCAAGGCCAAGGGTGCAGCGCAGGATTTATCGGCGTTGGCATTGGCGGGGATCGGACAACCGGATACGAGTTGGCCAAAGAGCAACTGTTCCGTCCGCTTGATGATGTCAACGAGAACGAGACGCTGGCTCAATTGGAAGCATACATTTTAGACAAGGCCAACCATCTGGACATCGGCACAATGGGCTTTGGCGGGAAAGTGAGCTTGCTCGGCTGCAAGATTGGCGTGGGCAACCGCATCCCTGCCAGCTTTTACGTGTCTGTGGCGTATAACTGTTGGGCGTTTCGGCGTCTGGGTGTGGTGCTTGATCCAACGACGGGCGAGATCAAACGTTGGCTCTATCGCGACTCTGAAGAAAAAATGGAGCGCCCACAGGGGACGTTTAATGTGGACAGCGCCATTGTGCTCCAGGCGCCCATCAGCGAGGAGCAGATCCGTTCTCTGAAAGTGGGCGATGTTGTCCTGATTCAAGGAGAAATGCACACGGGGCGCGATGAAATACACAAGTATTTGATGAAGCATGACGCGCCTGTGGATTTGCAGGGTGGCGTCATTTACCACTGTGGTCCGGTGATGCTGCAAGATGATGATGGGACTTGGCATGTCAAAGCCGCTGGGCCGACGACCAGTTCGCGGGAAGAGCCTTATCAAGCGGACATCATCGCGAAGTTTGGGCTGCGCGCGGTCATTGGCAAAGGTGGTATGGGACAAAAGACGTCTGACGGCTTGAAGCAGTCCGGCGCTGTCTATTTGAACGCCATCGGCGGCGCGGCTCAATTCTATGCGCACTGCGTCAAGGAAGTCAAAGGGGTCGACCTGATTGACGAATTTGGTGTGCCAGAGGCAATGTGGCACTTGGAAGTCGAAGGCTTCCCAGCCATTGTGACCATGGATGCGCACGGCAACAGCTTGCACAAGGAAGTCGCCGATGATTCGCTCGTCAAGCTCGAAGATTTGCGGGAACCGGTATTTGCCTGACACAATCAAATCCTTTTCTAATAAAAATGCTGTGGCGCGTGATGGCCACAGCATTTTTATTGTCCTGCCAAACGCACAGGCGTGTTGAACAATCAGCCGGATGACCGACTCGGTTTGATCTTCCGCAAGCCTGCTTGTACAACGCTCAGATAAGGCAGCAAATCGTCTTTTTTCAGCCGCCAGAGATCTATCCCGCGGCGACCAGATGTCCGGTGGTACCAGAAGACGTACACAGAGAGTTCCGTAAAGTAGGCAATGGTCGAGGAAATGGATGCCCCATACATGCTTAGTCGCGGAATGATGAAGTAACAAATCAAGGCATTAAAAGAGATCATCAGCAAGTTCACAATCAAAAGCGTAAACGGTTTGCCTTTTGAGTTGGTGAAATACTGCGAGATGAGGGTTGAGACGGTTTTTAGTACCAACCCAGGCAGCAGGATGTAAAATGGACCGACGGATCCGCCGTACTTGTTGCGGCCATAGACAAGCACCAAAAACGGCATCAATATCGCCAGACCAGCAGCTACAATAATAGAAGTAATCAAGGTTTGGCGCGATGCTGATTCGGTGACGATGCCCGCATCCTGACCGTCGGATGCAGACATCCGGCGAAAGACGACCGTGGAAATGGATTGGCTCAAGGTCATCAGAATCTCGGCGGCCGTGACGGCCACCCCGTAAATGGAGACGACATCTCGTCCATGCGGGAGCTTGCGGGTGAGCCAGCCGAGCATCCAAAAGTCGATGCGGAGGTTGACATAGCCAGACAGTAAAGCGAGCGATGACCATGTGCCAAAGCCAAGAAAGCTGCGCCACTCTGTTTTCTGCCATTTCCATTTGAGATGATGGCCCCAACCGAGTTGCCGATAAACTGCAAACAAGGTCATCGCCACACAGATGATCCAAGATAAGAGCCAGATTTTATACGTCCACATGAGCCGCTGATGTTCGCCCAAATGGGTGTTAAAGGCGATGAACGCGAGATAGATGAGCAGAAATGCGACGGCTTGACTGACGTTCGCCCGATTCAAGGCCTTGATGTTGTCGAGCGCATTGAGCAGTCGGCTTGCATAGCCGAAAAGGAATGTCAAAGGCATGCCGACGAGACTGAACATGACCAGGGTTGAGGGATGACCAAACCACAGGACTGCGAGGGCGATCAGCCATACGAGTATGCTTAACAAAAACATGACAAAGTTGCCCATTTGTACAATTTGTACGGCGTCCTGCGGCCGTCGTGGCAAGGAGCGCGAAAAATAATTTGAGTAGCCGCCGCTAAATCGTTGGCCGCTGGTCGCGTATGTCGTGGTCGTCTGAAAATCACCGCGATCCCCTGGGTGAATGAGGTAGCGCGCGGTGATGACGCTGTTTACCCAGGTTAACACGGCTGATAAACCTCGGTAGACAAATGTATAGAAGATAGTTTTACGATTGCTCAAATATGGCTCACTCCACATCCAGAGTCGTTGTTTGCTTTGTCTGTCCACGCATTCGCGGTGCTGGTTTGCCGCCAATCTCGCAAAGCATCAAATGGATGATTTCATGCGACTGCAAGTGCATAGAATCATTGTACATGGCGGTCTTCATATGAAACAAAACCGATTTCAGTGTACCACGTGAAGCAATATCTAATCTCAAACGATTTTGAGACATCCCTTTCGCTTTCGCCGGGTGATTGTGTTACCATCAAAGCATACGCTGCCAATTTATTTCATCTAGAATGGGTGAGGAGGCGCATTATGCGGGCCGTTGATCTCATTGACAAAAAACGGCGTGGCCTCGCGCTGCAAAAAGAAGAAATACAAGCGCTCATGGACGGGTATCTCGCTGGCGAGATACCAGACTACCAGATGAGCGCGTTTTTAATGGCAGTCTGCTGGCGCGGCATGAATACGGAAGAGATGGCGAATTTGACAAGGGCAATGGCCGCCTCTGGGGATTCCCTGGATTTGACGGAGATTCCGGGTGTAAAGGTGGACAAACACAGTACAGGCGGTGTGGGCGATAAGACCACGCTTGTCTTGGCGCCGCTGTTGGCGGCGATAGGTGTGCCTGTGGCCAAGATGTCAGGGCGCGGGCTTGGGCATACTGGGGGCACCATCGATAAGTTGGAAGCCATTCCTGGGTTTCAAACGTCACTATCCGGGCAAGCGTTTGTCCAGCAGGTCAAATCCATCGGTGTGGCTGTCGCAGGTCAGACGGGAGATTTAGCGCCGGCCGATAAGCGCTTGTACGCCTTGCGCGATGTCACGGCGACGGTGGAATCCATTCCGCTCATCGCCAGTTCCATCATGAGCAAAAAATTGGCCAGCGGCGCGGATGCCATCGTACTTGATGTCAAAGTAGGCGATGGCGCGTTTATGAAGACGGCGGACGATGCGCGGCGATTGGCGCGCACCATGGTCGAAATCGGGAACCACGCTGGACGGAATACCGTTGCCGTGCTCTCCAGTATGGAAGAGCCGCTGGGGTATGCTGTTGGCAACGCGCTTGAGGTGCGCGAGGCCATCCTCACCTTGGCGAATCAAGGACCTACGGATTTGACAGAGGTTTGTCTGGCGCTGGCAGCAGAGATGGCGGTTTTAGCGGGGGCGGCGGATGATGTAGACGCGGCCAGAACGCGGCTTGTCCGCGCGCTGGAGGATGGTAGCGCACTCGCTAAGCTGCGTGCGTTTATCACCGCGCAAGGCGGCGATGCTTCGGTTGTCGATGAGCCACAAAAGCTGCCGCAGGCGGCAGTGATCCGCGAAATGACGGCGACGCGCGCAGGTTGTATCGCAGCATTGCCTGCGTTATCAGTGGGGGAAGCGGCGATGCGCTTGGGCGCCGGGCGGTCGACCAAAGACGAGGCTGTCGATCCGGCGGTCGGCATCGTGTTGCGTGCAAAAGTAGGTGACACTGTCTCTGTCGGTGATGTGCTGCTTGAAGTGCATGCGGCGTCGGAAGCGGATGCACAGGCGTGTATGGAAGCGCTTCGCGATGTGTTCGTCATTCAGGATGCGCCGGTGGCTAAGCCGCAACATGTGCTTGGCTACATTCGCTTCGTGCAGAAGACTGACGGGGACGCGGAACTGCTTGATGCAGCCAAGGCGGCAAGGCAAAAGGCGTACACGCCGTATTCTGGTTTTGCTGTCGGCGCGGCGCTTCGCATGCGCGACGGGCGCATCATCACAGGCGCGAACATTGAGAACGCATCGTATGGCCTGACCAACTGCGCTGAGCGGAGCGCCGTGTTTACTGCACTGACGCAACTTGAACACGGGGCGTTCGATGTAGCGGCCATCGCGGTGGTGGCGGATGCGCCGGAGCCTGTGTCGCCCTGTGGGGCCTGTCGTCAAGTGTTTGCCGAGTTTTGCGCGCCTGACACACCCGTTTTTCTGTCGAACATCAAAGGGGCGGTGCGAAAGACCACCGTCGGCGAACTGCTGCCAGGGGCGTTCACCCCGGAGCAGATGGCTTACGCCCATGCACAAGAAATCCCACTGGACGCATAGGAGGAGAAATCATGTTGAATCGGTATCGTACATTTTCGTTGGAAAAGCACTGGAAAGCAGAGCCGGACGCCAGCAAAAAACTGCGGCGGCGCGAGGAGATTGCAGACGAATACAAGTGGGATTTAAACGCCATCTACAAAACAGAAGCAGACTGGCAAAAAGATGCGGCTGAGCTTGACCGATTACTCGGCGCATTCGCGGGCATGCAGGGGAAACTTGGCGAATCTGCTGGCACCTTGCTTGAAGCCTTGCGCCTGCACGATAAAATCGATGAAATTGTCGGCAAACTGTACGTGTACGCCAAAATGCACCTGGATGAGGACACGTCTAACTCACAGGCGCAAGAACTGCAAGATAAAGCGTTTGCGCTATTGGTCAAGACAAATAGCGCCATGGCGTTTTTCGTGCCGGAGGTATTGACCATCGATGAACAGGCCCTGAAGACGATGTTGGAAGCCGAGTCGGGGCTGCAGTTGTATCGGTTTGCGCTCGAGGAAATCACGCGTGAAAAGCCACATGTGCTCTCGCCGGATCAAGAACAGTTGCTGGCTTCGTTTGGCGAAGTGCTCAATGCGCCCAGCGACATCTTCGAGATGTACAACAACGCAGACATGGTCTTCCCGTCAATTCGGGATGAGGATGGCGACGAAGTTGAAATTACGCATGGTCGGTACATTCAGTTGTTGGAAAGCAAAAATCGCGATGTCCGCAAAAATGCGTTTGAGGCAGTGTACGCGACGTACGAGAAACATCGCAACACGGTGGCCGCCATGTTCTCGGCGAATGTCAAACGCGGTGCTGTCAGCGCTCGCGTGCGTCATTTTCCGTCAGCGCGCGAAGCGTCGCTCAATTCGGACAATGTGCCTGTAACCGTGTATGACAACCTGATTGCCACTGTGCACGAATTTTTGCCGTCTTTGCAAAAATATCTGCGTCTGCGCAAAAAGGTTTTGGGCATTGACGACTTGCAGATGTACGATCTCTACACGCCAATGGTCCAGGATGTCGACTGGAAGGTGCCGTTTGAAGAGGCGAAAGAGACCGTACTTCAGGCAGTGCGGGTATTGGGCGACGAGTACTGCGACATCGCCTCGAATGGGTTCAAAAGTCGGTGGGTCGACGTCTACGAGAACAAGGGCAAGCGCAGCGGCGCATACTCCTGGGGGGCTTACGGCACACACCCCTACATGTTGCTCAATTATCACGATTCGCTCGACAACATGTTCACGTTGGCGCATGAACTCGGGCATTCTATGCATACCTACTTCTCGCATCGCGCACAGCCATCGGTTTACGCGGGGTACACCATCTTTGTCGCAGAAGTGGCCTCTACCTGCAATGAGGCATTGCTCCTAGATCACCTGCTGAAGACGACCGACGACAAGGGCAAGCGCGCGTATATCTTGAATCATCAACTGGAGACCATCCGCGGCACCCTGTTCCGGCAAACGATGTTCGCGGAGTTTGAGAAGTTGACCCATGCGCGCGTCGAACAAGGGGAAGCTTTGACGCCTGACTGGCTCGATGCGACATATGCTGAGTTGAACCAGCAGTTCTTCGCGGCGGTATGTAACGTCAATCCGCAAATTGCGCACGAATGGATGCGGATTCCGCACTTCTACACGCCATTTTACGTGTACAAATATGCGACTGGCATTTCGGCAGCCATCGCGTTGTCACGGCGAATCTTGAGTGAGGGACAACCTGCAGTCAACGACTATATTGCGTTCTTGTCCTCCGGCGGATCGGATTACCCCATCAACTTGTTGCGCAAAGCTGGCGTTGATATGGAATCACCAGAGCCGGTTCGCGAAGCGCTTCGCCAATTTGATGGGTTGGTGGATGAATTGGACAATTTGATAGGCTGAACCAGTTGAAGACGAAAAAATCCCCCGACGTCGATCCGGCGCGGGGGAGATTGTCTTCAGTTTCTCACGCTGGGCCTACGCTGAAGCGAAATAGGCCACAAAACGACTCAAACAGTTGAAAGTGTCAACTTTGGCAGATAAATGGTCACGGTGGTGCCTTTGTTTTGCATTGAGTCGACTTGAATGTGACCATAGTGCTCTTCGACAATGTGTTTGCTGACAAACATGCCAAGTCCTGTGCCAGTTTGTTTGGTCGTGAAAAAAGGGCGAAACAGCTGGTGCAAATCCGTGATACCGCAACCATTGTCAATGATGGAGAGCGTGATGTAGTTGTCAAAATCGTGCACAGACAGCGTGACATGCCCTTGCTTGTCACACGCATGCACAGCGTTTTGCATCAGATTGATGAGCACCTGCTTGATTCTGCCCGGATGCAGTCGAATCATCACTGGATGTTCCGGTACGTCACAAACCAATTCGACATTGCACAGACTGGCTTCAGGAGATAAAAATTGGTATACAGATGCCGTCAAATTTCGCGCATCAATTTCTTGAAAATGCTCGCAATCTGGTCTGGCCAAACCCATGAAATCCTGTAAAAGGGCCTGGATTCGATCCAGTTCGCGAATGGTCAATTCGATGTATTCTTTGTCTTGCCCACTGTCGGAACGCTGCTCAAACAACTGTAAAAAACCGCGGGCGGTTGTGAGTGGATTGCGGATTTCATGTGCGATGCCTGCGGTCAAAGATGCAAGCGACGACGCCTTTTCAAATTCGCGCAACTTCATTTGCAGTTGATCCAGCACGCCGTTGTTGGTAGATTCTTCGACTAACTCTTCCAACCCTCCGGTTGAATCCCACAATTGCTCAATGGCGTGCACCGCGATCAGCGTGACCTGTTTGAGAGAGGAAACAGCATCTGGCGACTCTGACAACAACACGATTTTTTTGTTGCGAATCGGAGCGATGGGATGTTTTAAGACCACGGCGACACCCTGCCAGTTACCTTCAAGCGACGGAAAAGCAAGACCCGGGTCGATGACCTGCGCGCCTGTCTCCAAACAAGGTTCATTTTCACGCTTGAGTGCAAAGACAGCACCTGGGCACAAATCTGTTGCCTGAAGCGTCGTGATGTTTTGCCGAATGGCGATGCACTCAAGAATGACGTTGTCACTGTCCAACAGGAGCGCAATGTACGATGTTTCGCCCGGTAAATTGACGAAAAACGTCCGCGTCAACTCGCACAAACGCGCATTTGCCGCTTTGCGCTCTGAAAAATCATAAGTTGACTCCACACGGGATGACGTTGAGCGTTTTCCGATTTCAATACGCCGTGACAGTCCTAGCAAGGGTGGTCTCCGGGCGAGTGCTGTTCCGAATTGAGATGTTCGATAGCCCATTGTTAGGATCCACCTTTAATTAAAGCTTGGTTTTATTATGCGTGGTATGGCAAAATGAAACAAGCAAATATAGCTAAAATTCTCATCGTTCGACAAAGGTTGTCATGATTCGCGTCAAATTCCATCATCCTCCAATATAGGGAACGTGCAGGGATTTGTTCTATAACAATCAAAATCGAACATATCTTGGTGTTTGCGGCTCTTGTCAAACACCAGATATGCTCATTGATTCATTCAATTGGATGGATTTTCGGATGTCCCCTAGGCTCTTGAAGAAGAGAGCGAATCTGGTAATGAGGAATGCGCCCCGTGCGACGAGAAGTGAGTGGTTTCGGCATGCAGCCGAGCAAACAGTCTCTGCGGTGCATCCTCCATGCTTTCAATGCCTCGTTCTGTCACGCCGCCAGGAACGCGAATTCGTCTGATCACGTCGTCAAAGCTCATCCCCGCCTCCAACAGCCCCGCCAGTCCGACGAGCATATCTCTGATCAATTTGTCGGCGGTAAGGCGATCCACGACACCTGTCTGCGCTGCTGCCTGCGCCCATCCCTGGCATATGGTCGAGAGGAAGGCCGGGCCGCAACTGGCGATGTCGGAACAGACACGCACTTGTCCTTCGTCTACGACACAGGGTTGCCCTATCTGCCCTAACCGATTTTCGAGCGCTATGCTGCTTTCTTGCGGCATTTGTCTGGGATAGGACAGCAGAATGACGCCACGCGCCACCGTTTGTGTGAGGCTGGGAATCAATTTGACTGGCGTGGCGGCCGTGATCGTGCGCCAGTGGTCAAGGTCCACACTGCTGATGGTCGTCACGAGCAACTGGTTGTTGCGCAAGAGGCCGCCGTTTTCTTGCACAAATGCCAATCCATCTTTGACTTTCGTGCACAAAAATACTGTGTCAACGCGTGAAATGAGGCTTTGCCACTGGTCGCAGATGACGATGTTTGTGTGGTCGGCGGCCACACTTTCTGCTTTCACGCGGGATCTGTTGTAGATATAGACGACATCCGGGGCGGTCTGGGCGAAGGCACGTGCGAGCATGCCGCCCATTTGTCCAGTGCCAATAATTCCGATTTGCAAGGGTCGTCACCTCCGCGAAATCTTCGCTGATTTTCATGTCTATGTTTCAAACGTCCGTTTTAGTCTACAATGAGCCCAACTGCTGTCGGGCATTCTGTCTTGTAATACGCCCATGGATTTGGATGAACTTTTATGCGCACCTTTTTGTGGCTTGTACTTGTCTGGTACAATAGAATACAGTCATTGCACGTATCGTCGTTTGACAGGAGGCGCAAGGAGTGGCAAAGAAGACGATTGAAGACATTGAGTGGCAGGGAAAGCGGGCATTGGTGCGGGTGGATTTTAACGTACCGATGAACGATGCGGGTGAAATTACAGATGACACACGCATTCGCGCTGCACTGCCGACGATTACATACCTGAAAGAACACGGGGCACGTGTCATTTTGATGAGCCACCTGGGGCGGCCAAAGGGAGAGCGTAATGACAAGTATTCGTTGCGTCCGGTGGCTGAACATTTGCAGGGACTGCTCGGCGAAGGACATGTGTCTTTTGTTGATGATTGCATCGGGGAAAAAGTGAAAGAAGCGGTTGCCGCTCTGCATGAAGGCGACGTTCTGCTTTTGGAAAACGTCCGCTTTTATGCTGGCGAGGAGAAAAATCGCGCGGATTTGGCTGAAGCATTGGCTGAGCTCGGGGATGTGTTTGTCAATGACGCGTTTGGCACAGCGCATCGGGCGCATGCTTCCACCGCAGGGGTTGCTGATTATCTGCCGAGCGTCGCAGGCTATCTGATGGAAAAAGAAGTCGGCATTATGGGCGAAGCGCTGGCAAGCCCGAAACGTCCGTTTGTCGCCATCATTGGCGGCGCGAAAGTTTCTGATAAAATTCAGGTGATTGAAAATCTGCTGCCGAAAGTGGATGCGCTCTTGATTGGCGGCGGCATGGCGAATACATTTTTGGCGGTGCAAGGTTACGACATGGCCAAATCGCTCGTCGAAGCGGATGCGCTTGAGACGGCAGGCAAGTTGCTCGAATTGGCCAAGCAGCACGGCAGTCGCCTGTTGTTGCCGACGGACGTCATCGCGGCTAAAGCGTTTGCCGCAGATGCAGAGCATGCGGTACGCCAAGTCAACGAGATCGAGGCGGACGAGATGGCGTTGGACATTGGGCCAGATAGCATCGCTTTGTACCAAAAAGAAATCAAATCTGCCAAAACGGTCATTTGGAATGGTCCAATGGGCGTATTTGAAATGCCGGCCTTTGCCAAAGGGACGTTTGCCATCGCCCAGGCGATGGTGGAAGCAGACGCAACGACTATCGTCGGCGGCGGCGATTCGGTGGCGGCGGTGGAGCAAGCCGGGGTGGCGAGCAAGATGTCGCACGTGTCCACAGGCGGCGGCGCATCGCTGGAATTCCTTGAAGGCAAGGCTTTGCCTGGTGTGGAGGCCATTGCCGACAAGTGATTTGAAAGAGCCATGTCGGCTTTGTTGGGCGTGACAAATTGACACTTTAGCGTTGCCGCATATCTTTTTGTTCAATTTGCGGGACGCTTACTTCTGAAAGGTGGGACAAAAATGGCTAGAACACCATTGCTGATGGGCAACTGGAAGATGTACAAGACCGTTGCTGAAGCCAGGCAGTTTGCTGAAAATTTGGGTCAGCGTTCCGCTGATTTGGTCAGTGGGATTGATTACGTAGTCTGCGCACCGTTTACATCCCTGCACGTGTTGCGTGTGATGTTGCCGGCTCAAGTGAAAATTGGCGCTCAGAACGTCTATCCAGAAACAGAAGGCGCATATACAGGTGAAATTTCACCGCCGATGCTTGTCGAGTTCGGGACGCAATATGTCCTAGCTGGACATTCCGAGCGCCGCACGCTGTTTGCTGAAACCGACGAATTGATTGAACGCAAAGTGCGCGCGATTGTGGAGCACGGCATGGTGCCGGTGCTGTGCGTCGGTGAGAATCTCTCGGAAAAGGAAAGTGGCAAGACCAACGACATTGTCGCAGCGCAAGTTCAAAAAGGACTTGCCGGGCTGCAAGCGGACCAAGTGGCCGCAGCGGTCATCGCGTACGAGCCGGTTTGGGCGATTGGCACGGGCAAGACAGCGACCGCAGAAGACGCACAGGTGGTCGCCAAGGAGATCCGCCAACTGGTGGCGGCGCAGTTTGGTGAAACTGCTGCGGCATCTGTTCGGATTCTGTATGGCGGCAGTGTCAAGCCGAATAACATTGCGTCGTTCCTCGCTCAACCGGATATTGATGGCGGGTTGGTTGGCGGCGCTAGCCTCGATGCCGCGTCATTTGCCGATATGGCCCAAGCCATTGGAGGTGCCGACGCGTGAGTGATGCCAATTTCACCCGCAAAGACCGTCCCAGCGGCAATGGTCCTGTTGCGCTCATCATTCTCGACGGCTTTGGCTTGCGCGACAGTGAGCAGGGAAATGCGGTCAAACTCGCGAAGACGCCCACGTTTGACAAGCTGTGGGAAACCTTCCCGCACACGCAGTTGGAAGCGAGCGGTGAAGCTGTCGGACTGCCGGATGGGCAGTTCGGAAATTCGGAAGTTGGCCATTCGAACATCGGCGCTGGCCGGGTATTGTACCAAGATTTGACCAAAATCAGCAAGGCGATTCGCGATGGCGACTTCTTTCAAAATGAAGTGCTCAAGCGCGCCATCAACAAAGCCGTCCGCAATGACAAGACCCTGCACATCTGCGGCCTCGTGTCAGACGGCGGCGTGCATAGCCATATCGAGCATATCTTGGGGCTTTTGCGGATGGCGGCAGGTAGGGAAGTGCCGAAGGTCGTGCTCCACGCGTTCCTCGATGGCCGCGACACCAGCCCGAAAACTGGCGCCGGGCACATTGAGCGCGTCGAAGCGCTGATGAATGATCTCGGCACAGGCGTCATCGGCAGCGTCATTGGCCGCTATTACGCGATGGATCGCGACAAGCGCTGGGAGCGCGTCAGCAAGGCGTATGACGTCATGGTACACGGTGAAGGCGAAGCGACACAGGATTTGGTTGGCGCCATCCGCGCCAGTTACGCAAAGGATGTCACCGATGAATTCGTCCTGCCGCTGGTTCATGTGGACGAATCAGGTCAACCGCTCGGCAAAATTGCCGACGGCGACGTGCTGATTTTCGCCAATTTCCGGCCGGATCGGGCCATTCAATTGTCGCAGGCGTTCACCAATGACGACTTCGACGGCTTCGATAGAGGCGCAAATCCGCCACATGTCCATTTCGTTTCCATGACCAAGTACAGCGATTCGGTCGGCGGTGAGATCGCCTATCCGCCAGATCGGCCGACCAATACGCTTGGTGAAGTGGTGGCAAACGCCGGGCTCACGCAGTTGCGCATCGCGGAGACGGAGAAGTACCCGCATGTGACGTTCTTCTTTTCCGGCGGCCGCGAACAGGAATTTCCGGGTGAAGAGCGGGTGCTCATCAACTCGCCGAAAGTGGCGACTTATGACCTGCAGCCGGAAATGAGCGCGTACGAAGTGGCGGATGCTGCGGCAAAGCGATTGAAATCGGGCGAGATCGACGTCATGATTTTGAATTTCGCGAATCCGGACATGGTCGGGCATACTGGGGTGCTTGAGGCGGCCATCAAGGCTTGTGAAGCGGTCGATACCTGTCTTAACACCGTGCTCGAAGCGCTTAACTCCGTCGGAGGGACTGCCTTGGTCACGGCCGATCACGGCAATGCCGACGTGATGGTGCTGCCAGAGTCGGGTGAGGTCTGCACGACGCACACCACCAATCCAGTGCCGCTCATCGTCACCAAAAAGGGGATTTCGCTTCGAAGCGATGGCATTCTCGCCGATTTGGCGCCGACGATGCTCGCGCTCTTGGGTGTTCACCAACCCAAAGAGATGTCTGGTACATCTTTGTTGGTTGACTCGCCGAACGCCTGACACAACGAAGTGTTCGCTTTGCGTTGTCATTGTGCTTGGTGAAGTATATATGCGGACCACCTGGTCCCAAACTAAAAAAGTGTTGAAAGAGGAGCGACTGACATGTCAGAGATTTTTGATTTACACGCACGTGAAGTATTGGACTCCCGCGGCAACCCGACGGTTGAAGTCGAAGTGGAATTGGAAAGCGGCGCAATTGGCCGGGCCATCGTGCCATCCGGCGCTTCCACAGGCGCACACGAAGCTGTAGAACTGCGCGATGGCGACAAGAGCCGTTACCTCGGCAAAGGCGTAGAAAACGCAGTGAAGAACGTCAACGAGATCATCACGCCGGAATTGATTGGTGAAGAAGCGCTGGATCAAGTGGCGATTGACGAACTGCTCATCAACCTCGATGGCACCAACAACAAGGGGAAACTCGGCGCCAACGCGATTCTCACCGTTTCCATGGCGGTTGCGAAGGCAGCAGCGGCTGAATTGGGCATTCCGTTGTATCGCTATCTCGGCGGGTTCTACGCGCGCACATTGCCGACGCCGATGATGAACATCTTGAATGGCGGCAAGCACGCGGACAACACGGTTGATATTCAGGAATTCATGGTTGTGCCGCATGGCGCGCCAACGTTCCGTGAAGCATTGCGCATGGGTGCGGAAATTTTCCACAACCTGAAGAGCGTGCTCAGCAGTAAAGGCTTGGCAACCACAGTTGGCGACGAAGGCGGCTTTGCGCCAAACTTGAAGACAAATGAAGAAGCCATCCAAATCATCGTCGAAGCGATTCAGAAGGCTGGATATCAACCGGGCAAAGACGCTTCCATCGCGCTGGATGTCGCTTCCACCGAGTTGTACAAAGACGGCGCATACCACTTCGAAGGCGAAGGCGTCACACGTTCTGCTGACGATTTGATTGCGTATTACGAGAAGCTCATCAGCCAATATCCTATCGTTTCGATTGAAGACGGTTTGTCTGAAGACGATTGGGATGGTTGGAAGAAACTCACCCAGGCAATTGGCGGCAAAGTGCAATTGGTCGGCGACGATCTCTTCGTGACGAACACCGAACGCTTGCAACAAGGGATTGACAAGGACATCGCCAACTCCATCTTGGTCAAGGTCAATCAAATCGGCACACTGACCGAGACGTTCGCTTGCATCGAAATGGCGAAAAAGGCGCGTTTCACCTCCGTGATTTCGCACCGTTCCGGTGAAAGCGAAGATACGACCATCGCGGACATCGCCGTAGCGACCAACGCGGGTCAAATCAAGACTGGCGCACCGAGTCGGACGGATCGGGTCGCAAAATACAACCAGTTGCTGCGCATTGAAGAAGAGCTCGGCGCTGCTGCTGTGTATGCAGGGAAATCCGCGTTTGTCCAACAATGATATTCGTGGTACACTAGGCACCGGAATATACGTGGAGTGGAGGTGACAGACGGATGATGTTCGCAGCCAAGATTGTGCTTTTGGTCTTGTGCGTCTTACTCATATTGGTCATCCTACTCCAGTCGGGCCGTAGTGCGGGTCTATCCGGTGTAATCACCGGGGGTTCGAACCAAGTCACGAACCGGAGAGCCAAAGGACTTGACCCGTTTTTGGGAAAAGTCACAGTGGTGCTCGCGATTCTGTTTTTCTTGGTGACGATGTTCATTGCGGTGTTGTACCATTTCAGTTGACGAGACGAGATAAAGGGGGTGTCGCCAAGGAAGGCGGCACCTTTTTTTCTATCACTTTGCCCTTGAAAAAAGTTCCATGCGAATGTGCGCCGTTTCATGTGTTTTGTGTCCATACTAGGGATACGTTGTTTGCGCACTGACTGCGGACAAACTGTATCCGGGCGGTAATGAATATGAGGTGAACTTAGCATGCAACGGGAAGACATCCTGGACTATATGGAAAGCGACATTTACAAACCACTGACCGTACAAGAGTTCAGTGAGGTGTTTGACCTCACCAGTGCAGACGATTTTCGCGATCTCGTCAAGCTCCTAAACCAGCTTGAAGACGAGGGCGTGATTATCCGCTCGCAGACGAATCGCTACGCCTTGCCCGAGGCGATGAATCTGGTGGTCGGCAAATTGCAGATGAAGGCGCGCGGCTACGGGTTCGTCATTTCTGAACAGACGGGCGAGTCGGACGTCTATATCCCGTCCCATGAAATGAACGGCGCGATGAGCGGTGACAAGGTGATGGCGCGTGTGGAAGGGCAAGGCAAGGGCGGTCCACACCGTGAAGGGGTCATTGTCCGCGTGGTGGAGCGGGCCAATGAACACATCGTCGGCAAAATTACGATTTATGAGCATCACGCTTTTGTCGATCCAATTGACAAACGATTTCAAGAGGACATCTTCATCCCCAGTGCAGAGATTCATGAAGCGCACGACGGCTATATTGTCGTGGTGGAATTGACCTCCTTTCCATCGGAGACGCATGGACCGGTCGGCAAAGTTGTCGAGGTGCTGGGGCATCCGGACGAACCGGGGATTGATATCCTGTCCGTCATTCGCAAATATGCGCTGCCGGAAACGTTCCCGGAGAAGGTGCTCCAAGCGGCCGAAGCGATTCCGATTGAGATCGACCCCGCGGAAATCGCCGTACGCCGGGATCTGCGCGAGGAAGTCATCGTCACCATCGACGGCGAGGACGCCAAAGATCTCGACGATGCAGTGCATGTCAAGGAACTGGAGAACGGCAACATGCTGCTTGGCGTCCACATCGCGGATGTCGGCTACTATGTAAAACAGGGTGGGACGCTGGATAAAGAGGCATTCCGGCGCGGCACCAGCGTCTATCTCGTCGATAGGGTAATTCCAATGCTGCCGCAGCGGCTGTCGAACAACATCTGTTCGCTCAACCCGCGCGTGGACAGATTGGCATTGTCTTGCGAAATGGAGATCGACGACCAAGGCGTTGTCGTCAAGCACGACATCTTCCCGAGTATCATCAAAACCACCGCGCGGATGACCTACAACAACGTACGCAAAATCCTGGTCGATCACGATGAGTCCCTCCGCGCCGAATATGCGCCGCTGGTGCCGATGTTTGAACGCATGGAACAATTGGCCTTAATCTTGCGCGAAAAGCGGATGCGCCGCGGCGCTGTCGACTTTGATTTTGAGGAAGTCAAGATTGTCGTCGATGAATTGGGGACGCCGCTGGACATCGTGCCACGGCAGAGATCGATTGCGGAAAAGCTGATTGAGGAGTTTATGTTGGCGGCCAACGAGACGGTCGCTGAGCATTTCCATTGGCTGGGCGTGCCCTTTGTCTACCGTGTGCACGAGGAGCCGGAAGCGGATAAGATGCTGGATTTAAACGTCTTTCTCCACAATTTCGGCTATCACCTCAAAGGCGTCGGCGGACGCAGCGTTCACCCGCGCGCACTGCAGGCGGTGTTACAGGAAGTGGAGGGCAAGCGCGAGGCGCGGATGATCTCAACTGTGATGTTGCGTTCTATGCAGCAGGCCAAATATCGACCGGATTGCAGCGGACACTTTGGTCTGGCGGCAGAATACTACACGCACTTCACCTCGCCCATCCGGCGCTATCCCGATTTGACCATTCATCGCATTATGCGCGAAGTGTTGACTGGTGGCATGTCAGATGAACGCGAGGCCAGTCTGCGTGAATTTGTCGAGGAAGCGAGCCGTCAATCGAGCGAACGCGAACGCCTGGCGCAGGACGCAGAGCGCGAGGTCGATCAACTCAAGATGGTCGAATACATGCAGTCGCACATTGGCGGAGAATTCGACGGCATGATTTCCAGCGTCACGCAATTTGGCTTGTTCATCCAATTGGAAAACGGCGTCGAGGGGCTCATCCACATCAGTACCTTGGCCGACGATTACTATGCGTTCAATGATCGCCAGATGGCCTTGATTGGCGAGCATACGCGCCGCGTGTTCCGTTTGGGTGATCCGGTGCGGATTGAGGTGCTGCGCACGAGCAAGGAAGATTTGCAGATTGACTTTGCGCTTGTGGCGCATTACCGTGAGGGAACGTATATCGGTGGCAGTGGGAGCGAGGCCATCGTCTACGATGAAGATTTATCACCTAAGGAGCGACGCCGTCGCATGGAAGAGAGAAAAGAGACAGCAAGTCCTGCATCACAGCGGGGCAATTCAGCAAGTTATCGAGGTGGGCGCGGCGCTGGCGGCCGTGTAGAAGGTGGCTTTAGCCGCGACGGGGTTCGCCGCGACGCGGAGCCGCCCGTGCAAGATATGCCGTATGACGAGTGGGATGAAGATTTTCCGGATCCACGCGAAGCGCGCGAACAGGACACGGCGGAACGGGAAGCGGAGCATGGTGGTCGGCGGGATCGAAATGGTCGTGGTAGCAGCGGTCGTGGCGACTGGCAGGAACGTTCGCGCGGTGACCGTGGCGCCGGGTTTAGTCGTGGTGGCCGAACAGGTAGCGGAGAACGCGGACGCCGCAGAGCTGGACAAGGTGCGGGTGCTGGAGATGACCGGCGCGGCGAGGAACGCGGAGGCTACCGTGGTGGCGCTGGCCGCCGGGAGGAAGGCGCACGAGGTGGCCGTGGATCCGGACGCGGCGAGGAACGCGGAGGTTACCGTGGCGGCGCAGAACGCCGGGAAGAAGGTAGTAGTCGAGGCGGCCGTGGATACGGACGCGGTGAGGAACGTGGAGGCTATCGTGGCGGCACTGACCGTCGGGAAGAAGGTAGTAGTCGAGGCGGCCGTGGGTACGGACGCGGTGAGGAACGCGGAGGCTATCGTGGGGGCGCTGACCGTCGGGAAGAAGGCGCACGAGGCGGTCGTGGTCGAGATCGCTATGAATCGCGCGGTGAGTCGCGTGGCGATTTGGGCAACCGTGACAGCGGTACACGGGGTGAGCGCTACGGGGGCGATGATCGCCGAGGAGAGCGTGGAGACAGACAGGGAATCAGCCGTAGCGAGGGATTTCGCGCGCAAGGCAAGCGCCACAAGGGTGGCGTAAAGGCTGGTGCAAAATCGGCAGCGCGCAAGTCGGGTGGCCGTGGCGGCTTTGGCGGCGGTGGAGCAAAGCGCAAGCGACGCGGTGGTTGATGAGTGTTGCTGTGATTGCTGGTATAGTCGCAAATGCGCGACGTGCTCGCCTGTGTGAGCGCGCTATGGACGGCGGACATCTTGTTCACATGATGCAATCGTGCTAAGATTAAAGCTACGCCGTTTGGCAAATCTTTGATGAACGTTGGAGTGAGTGGCATGGCCAAGTCAGGTGAAGGTAAAATTCTTTCACAAAATCGAAAAGCGTACCACGATTTTTTCATCGAGGAGACGTTTGAGGCTGGCTTGGTGCTCACTGGAACGGAGATCAAGTCCATGCGCAAGGGATCGGTCAGTTTACGGGACGCATACGCGCGCGTCGAATATGGTGAAGTGTGGCTGCACAACATGCACGTTGCGCCATATGAGCAGGGCAATCGCTACAACCATGAACCATTGAGATCGCGCAAATGTCTGCTGCACAAGAAGGAAATCAGTCGGCTGCTTGGTGCGGTCAGGGAACAAGGGTACACGTTGGTGCCGACGAAGGTGTACCTGAAGCATGGATTCGCCAAGGTGGAATTGGGCTTAGCGAAGGGAAAAAAATTGCACGACAAGCGCGAGACGATGAAAAAACGGGATGCGAATCGCGAGATCCAACGCGCTTTGCGCGAGCGGCAAAAAGGCTAAGGGTTCAGTAGGATGCGATTGTGCTTTGTGTTTCACGTGGAATGGCATAGATGTAAATCTTTATCCAAAGATGCCAACAGGATTTGGTTGTCAGCTGCATTGCTGCGTGGTAAGCTAATTGATGTCGGAGCGATAAAGCGGAAGGCAAGATTGATTCCCGAAATGTCGTCGCTGACATGAAAAAAGATGATTTAGTTTCATCCATAAATGAGAGGTTGCCAGGAAAACAAGCAAGACCGTCCATGCATCTCGTCGCATGAGACCCCAAAACGCGGGGGCGTTTTGGATTCGACGGGGATTGTTCGAGCATGTACGGCGGGCCGTGGGGCTGCGCACACGTTAATCACGCGGAACTTCTTTAACTGGCAAAGCTAATCGCTTTACCTCAAACAGCAGCAACCTCGCCCTCGCTGCCTAATTAGGTAACGAGGCCGTTACATCGTGTGTCGCCTGTGCACACTTTGTAACGTCAACTTAGCAGGCTAGTTAGCGGTCATGTTCGTGGACCGCCAGCGAAACTTGAACGAACTTGCCTGTTCGCCAGCGTGATCGTCCGCGGGCGGCAGGGACTCTAGTTGACGGTCTACGCCCGTAGATGTGCATGTAGCGAGGTCTTCGGACGCGGGTTCGATTCCCGTCGCCTCCACCATGAAAAACCACGAACCGATTAACAGGTTCGTGGTTTTTACTTATTTATAGGATTTACTTGATTTCATGGTAAATTATGAAAAGAAATTCTAGTCATTTTGACATTGATGAAATAGCAGCCAGAACCATTGTCCTTAGCTGTTCCTTGCCTACGTCTCTTATGTTGATCCATCCACGGGCGTCTACCTTAAAATCCGACATATATCTTCCACATAAGTAGCCGTTTCCAGTAGGCGGATAAAGTTCGCGAACGATCACCTTGCCCTGTTTGCGGCTGTTGGCATAATAGAAGTTAACTCGTCCATCGGGCAATTCCTTTTTGTTCAGTTCCGGAAACGACTGCAGAAACTCAATCTTTTGTGAGAATGTCATCATCAGTAGCCCCCCAATGTTCCCTGTGTGTCAAATTGCATCTTAACTTCGGTCATATGCTTTTTCAAGAAGAGGTTTAGCCTTCTCTAAATCATTCATCGAGCGAATCGTTATTTCCAGGTCGCCTGTGCCCCAGTGACCTAGCTTGTCAACTTCCCTAGCCACGCCCGTGATTTGCCAATCCATGTTGTCTGTCTTGTAGATATATAAACCAGGAAGTCTTTCTTTTGGGGCTGGATAACCACGGTAGCAACGTTACGAATACGTTTATATGCTTCGTAGTATTTCAGTCGCTTTACCTGGATGTCGTTAAGTGCCAGCATGTAGTCACGAAATGCGGTATAAACGTCCAAGAGTTCACCTTCAAGCTGGTCAGCGAAATAAGCAAAGTCTTTCAACGTTGTGGAAGCTGGATTCACACTTGGCGTATGTGGTTTTGTATCTGCTATCTTTGATGATTGTGGAACATTCACTCGTTCCAAAAGTAGAAATTCATCACCATACCTTTTGTATCGGAGAAGAGCGAGTTATACTCGCGACTGGCCGGTTTATCGGCGAAGGATTTGACGATGAACGTCTAGATACCCTTTTTCTTGTTCTTCCAATTTCTTGGAAGGGAACATTGCAACAGTATGCAGGACGGTTGCACCGTGTTTACGACCTAAAGGACGAAGTTCAAATTTATGACTACGTTGATGACTATGTTCCCATGTTATCGCGTATGTACTAGAACAGACTTAGGGGATACCAAGCGATGGGTTACACAGAGCGGAACTCATGATTGGTTTTGTTATGGTGTTTTGGCGCAAGATCATGGATACTGTGGATATCAGCATGGATCTGGACGGAGGTGTGCCGCATGGCGGTTGACAAAGACGCTTTACACAGAATGATTGACAACATGTCTTTCGTAGTAAACCCAGTCTCTTTGCAGAGTCTGGGTTCATCTAACTTGTCTCACTAAAACCAAAGCAATAAAGATCATAACAAGCGCACAGACAATCATCAGCACCAACATTAAATTCAATTGGAACTGCTTATCGTCTATTTCTTTATTTGGATGATCCGGTTCTCGAGACTCATGCTCAATTTGAGCAACCTCGTGCTTTTTCAATGTTAAATCATAGGTTCGACGCGCATGTGGATCCGAGAGAATCCGATAAGCGTGGTTAATCGATTTAAACACTTCCGCTGCGTGCATGTCGCCCGGATTCTTGTCGGGATGCCACATTTTCGTCAGTGCGTGATATCGGTGCTTCAAATCGTGCAAGGAGTCATCCTGACTGATGCCAAAAATGTCGTAATACGTAGCATCTAACCGATTTTTACACATGCCACATACAGCCTGATGCAGTTTTTCAGGGTTCACCCTGTTCATAGTACGACAAAAAGGACAAACGTGAATGACTTGGCCTTCATCATGGTCCATCAAGCACACATCCGTTAACCGTTAATGGTGATTGCGTCACTCTTCTTTATTTTGCATCGAACGCAGCGCCGAACGGTATACTTCATCTTCGCTCAGATTTTCTTGTTGTGCTGACTTCTCGAATTCTCTTGGTCCATCTGGTTTGAGTTTTTGACGTAAGGCCATCCGGTAATGTCCGTCTGGCATTCTGTTATCAGAAATCGTACTTTCTGAACGAGACAGCGCTTTGCGAGGCGGCTGACCATTCGGCTCTTCAATGGGCATCTCTGTTGTGCCCTGAACCGGTGATTCTGGCTCAACAGCGAGTGTGTCTGCTTGTCTCGTCACTTCTTGTGTTTGTTCCATGTGTTTTTTGTCGTTTGTTTGGTGTTCCTTTTCTTCACGTTTCATGAAGCGAAGGTTCAAAACGACGATGAGTATACAGACAATGACGATAACAATGACAAATACCGTTAAAAACCCCATACATGTCACCCCTTTTTCGGAGTACTTATCCCACCATCTTGGCAGTAATTTCAGCAACTCTTCTCCCTAAAGCTCTGCCCAGGGCCAAATCAGTTTCAGTAGGCATATTCAGCGGTGCATCTTCAGAAAGCTCAACGGGGCAAGTAATACCGACCCCATAGTAAGAACCGTACATCACATTTTCTGGAACATTTGGTGGTAGTCCAACAATAATCATGCCGTTATGCAACATCGGCGTGATGAGATTCCAAAGGGTCATTTCGATACCGCCATGCACAGTCGCTGTCGTACAAAAAGCAGCGCCAACCTTGCCCACCAATGCGCCCTGCGCCCAAAGATAACCCAGTTTGTCGATCCACTGCTTAAGGTCAGAGCTGATGGTGCCAAAGTGTCCTGGGCAGCCCCAGATGATGGCATCCACGTCCGTTAATTCTCGAATATCCGCTGCACGCACGTGACGAAGAAGGACATCGGTCCCCGTTCCTACCTGTGCACCTTCGGCAACCGCTTTAGCCAATGCCTCTGTGTGTCCAATTTCACTGTCATACACTACATATATTTTCATCATGCATCCTCCATCTAATGAAAACTAGTCGCACCTCGTGTACATTACTTGTGTATACGAACAGTTGCACTCATACCTGGAACTAGACCGCTTGGTACCCCTTGTAGCGTAATCGTAACGGGAATCACTTGCGTCACTTTCGTGAAATTGGCATTTGTACTGTCTGATGGAACCAGGGAAAATGAGGAAGCTGTCGCCAGACCAATTTGACTGACAGTGCCTGTAATGGAGGTGCCCGGATATGCATCTACATAAACGTCGACGGCGTCGCCAACCTTAACATCTTGGATCTCTGTTTCTTTAATGTTTGCAGTGACATACAGATTGTTCATGTTGTACGCAACAGCAAG
>NZ_JBHUCX010000074.1:0-121565 GCF_042678105.1 Alicyclobacillus fodiniaquatilis | reverse complement strand
GTTGAACATGTTTTCTTCAACAGAACATGTTTTCAGTGAATCGCTAAGACCATGGCAGATGATGCCATGGTCTTTTTGTGTTCCAAAAACAACAGACAACGAAAGAGGATGGTTATTTTCAATAAGATTCGAATCGCTTACGGGGAGCAACTGCATAAGTTCAAACCCTTATTGCAGGAAGCTTATCAAAGTATTTACAAGTATCAGTTGAAGCGTACGACTGAAAATGAATTACAAATGCGCACAGCCATCGACGCAACAAGGGAGCCGTTGGCGTTTTTTGCAAATCATATGCCTTATTCAAAGGCCAGATATATCTACGCCCTGAGCAGATTGGACGAGATGAAACCGTTCGACCTAATCATGTGTTTTGATCAGGCTATTTTTGAAATGCATGTATGGGAAACGCTATCAGAACTTGGGATCAAAAGAGGGCAATGGGCCAAAAACAACCCGTGGAGCAAAGAGCTTCGTGCTTTATTGGATGAACGTCAAGCGACGAGCCAAGATCGTGACAATCCAAATGATGCGGAGGAGTTTTTAGCAAGTGGCATGACAGCTTGTAGAGGCAGTGCCCAAGGACGGGCCTGTATCGTTTCGGAAAATGCGCATTTCCAGAAGGTAAAGAAGGGGGATATTCTTGTTACACCGATGACAACCCCTGATTTTATCGTGATAGCGCATTTGATTTCTGGCATGATTACAGACCGTGGCGGAGTCGTCTGTCATGCCGCGATACTAGCCAGAGAGTTCAATATTCCTTGTGTTGTCGGATGTAAAACGGCAACGACAACCATCACGGATGGCGAGCTAATTCGTTTGGATGCGACCGCCGGAATTGTATTGGGTGTGATTCAATGAAACGTCATCGTTATCTCGAACCATTAGAGGTTGCCCTAAGCCTGTTCGGATTTTGGGGGAAAGCGACGCAAGTACTATCGCGTTTAACACAAGCTGCTTGTTTTTACGGAATTTGTGATTCCTGATTTCTGAATTTGCAGTGGGAGAAGCGTATGAAAATGCACCACCGTACAGGGACAGTTCCTGTACTTTCGAGCAAAAAATTAAATATAGTCCATTAAAAGTATATTACAGCTTCACAAGGGGGATTTTCATTGGTTCACGATGGGATCACTATCCGCTCAGAGCGGTTTGAGGATTTTCATGAAATTGCGGAACTGAATGCCACTACTTTCAATTACAGTTCTGGAATTGGTGAAGTTCCATTGATTAGTGTCTTAAGAAATCGCTTAACATTTGATTCGGAGTTGTCAGTAGTCGCCGCATATGAGGGGAGAATTGTCGGTCATGCACTGTTTACTCCCCAGTTGGTACGTGTTGGCGGAGAGACATTGAAAGCGGTAATTTTAGCTCCAATTGCGGTTCACCCAGAATTTCAAAATAGGGGTATTGGGTCAAAATTGATTGAAGAGGGACATATACGAGCTGAGCGCAAGGGATATCAATTCTCTCTACTCGTAGGGCACCCGTCGTATTATCCACGATTTGGCTATTTGAATAAAATGTTCGGACAGTGTTGTTTGCAGGTTCAATTTGATGACCTACCAACAGTTAGCGAAAATGTTGAAGAACGCCGGGTCGAACAGAGGGATTTAAAAGAATTACGATCAATGTGGGAACTGTGGTTTTCAGATACAGACCTAGCGCTCGAGCCGGGGGATTCCATACTGGATTGGTTGAGTCATGGAAGGCGTATCCAGACGTCTGCCATCGTGATTGACGGACAATTGTCAGGATATATACGTTATGATATCACCACGCCCGAGAAATTGATTACTTTCCTTGCAAAAGACGCTCCTTCAGTAAACGCAATTTGCAGTTACCTAAAACAAAAGGTCATCAAAAGTGGAACGAAGTCAAATGGTCTAATGATACCAGTTCATCCCAATGCTACACCGGTAACGAAACTTATTAATTTTAGCTTTAGGCCATTGGTGACGACTACACCTCCGAGTATGATTAAAATTCTCGATGGTACAAATGCTTCAATTGCGGCTTATTGCGATGCAGTATCTTCTCAACACTGCTCTCCGGGATGCGTGATTTGGCCTGTTGAGTTTGATGTTTTGCCATGATTGCTAAACTAATGGGTTTTTGTTCAGCAGTGAAATAAAATACGAGGGAAAAGTGATTTCCATTTCTCCATTTGCTGTCGCAGGCAAAACGAGCGAACAACTCGTCAATCTGAAACGAGGACAATCCACACAGTTCACGTTTGACGCCCCAATAAAAGAAGTGTTTGGTGATTCGAAACGGCTTGATTTTAAAAATCCAGAAATTAAATTGGAAGGGTATGTTCATGAGGCGAATAAAGATACACCATTTCAAATGAGCGGCAATTTGAGCATATTTTTAAGTGAATATCAGTGGGTTACCTGACTTATTTGTAAGTTTTAAACCGCCCTTCACCCAGCTTTTGTGCTAGGCGAAGGGCGATTGCCTCATATGTCGACACGCAGCTTCATATCGTTGCCCCTTCTTGCGCCACTCGTTGCGCCATATTTGCCTCCTCTTTCACTAAGCGTCCCCCCTGATACACCAATGCTCGGCCAAAGCGAAATTTCACGATCTCGCCGATGGACAATTGATTTGGCACAAAGGCTCTCAATGTACCGAGTGACGTTTCCAAGACAATTTCTGCATAGTGCCCTCGCGGTAGTCGGCGCAAGACGCGCGCGGTGGCGCCGATGTCGTTCGTGATAAGAATGTCCTCCGGGCGAACGGCGAGATCGACCGGGGTGGTCGAAGTGGCATTCGAGTGTTCGCACGGAACCGGCTCATTGTGCTCAGAAGACTCCGCATAGACAAATCCATTGCGAATCCGGCCGCGGAATACGTTCATCGAACCAATAAATCGCGCGACAAAATTGGTCTCTGGATGTAGATAGAGATTGTCTGGTGTATCAAACTGCTCAATGTGACCTTCGGACAGCACGGCGACTCTGTCGGATACGGACATGGCCTCGTCTTGATCGTGTGTGACGAAGATGGTCGTGATGTGCAGACGCTGCTGAATCTCGCGGATTTCCTCTCGGACTTTGTGTCGCAGTTGTGCATCCAGATTGCTGAGCGGTTCATCCAACAGCAGCACCTTTGGCGTCAGGACCAACGCACGCGCTAATGCCACACGCTGTTGCTGTCCACCGGACAATTGTGCGGGGTAATATTTTTCGAGACCGCGCAAATCGACCATTTGCAGAACTTCCGCCACGCGTTGTGAAATTTCCCTTTTGCTCAACCTGCGCAACTTTAATCCAAAAGCGATGTTTTGGTAGACGGTCATGTTTGGCCACAGCGCATACTGTTGAAACACCATGGAAGTCGGTCTGCGTTCCGGCGGGACGTTCGTGACAGGCAGACCATCTATGATGATCTGGCCTTCATTGGAATTGATAAATCCACCGATCATGCGCAATATCGTCGTTTTGCCACTGCCTGACGGGCCAAGCAGGCAGACCATTTCTCCTGATTGAACATGAAGGTCAAGACCCTCTATGATTGTTCGATCCCCATAGCGTTTGCCGACTTGCACGAGTGATAAATCCGCCATTGTGCTTCGCCTCCACTTGAATGTCCAGGTATCAATACAAGACATTTTAAAAATCACTTCATTGACGTTTATTTCATGCGGAACCCTGCCGCTAAATAGCCTCCGACAATGTACTTGCGGATGAGCAGCAACAGCACGAAGGAGGGGATGGTCAAGAGAATGGAGAAGACGGCTGCCGCTTGTTGCGGATAATTCGTCACCATGGTATACATTTCGACGGGCATGGTGGTGTAGTTCGGCGCACCGACGAGAAACGTGCCCTGCGCTTCGTCAAACGATGCAAGAAATGCTTGGATCAATGCCACGATAATGCCTGGCCTTGCGAGCGGCAGTGTCACGTGTAGGAATGTGCGAAACTTTCCTGCTCCAACGTCGCGTGCTGCCTCTTCCAGGGCTTTCGGCACTGCGGAGAAAGCGGCTGCGGGAATCCATGTCATGACGACGACCGTATTTAACAATTGAACGAGAACAACGCCTAGAAAGGTATCCATTAAATGAAACGAATAAAGCAAACTTGCCATGGCAATGTACAGGCCCATTTTGGGGAAGGCGTTTGTTGCAAACAGGCCGACAAACATGATGCGTTTTCCGGGAAATTGGTAGCGAGAGAACGCATATGCCGCTGGAAGGCAAATCACAGCCGAAACGGCGGTGACAACGGGCGCGAAAATGAAACTGAGGACAATTGAGTGACCGAAGTGCGCGCTGGAGAGCACTTGATGCCACCAAGAAAGAGACCATGCCTGTGGTGTTAACGCTGGATAGAACCACTCGCCGGCAAACGCCCAGACGACGAGCACGACGAGCGGGCCTAAGATAAACACCACGAGCGCAAGCAGCAAGGCGACGGTTAGGGAGCGATTGGCTGCGGTGGCCGCGCGCCTAGTCGGCTTCAATGGGCGCGAGGCAACAGGCGACGAGAATGAATTTTCAAAGACACTCATTGGCTGGCACCTGACTTTCTATCTAGTCGGAGATTCGCCCAAACATAGAGGAAACCAACGAATGCGGCCACAACAAACACCATGACTGCCATGGCTTCCGCCTGTTCCGGCTCGTTGTAAGACCCGTAGTAATTGGTCATGGCGACCCCAAGCATCTGTGGCGTTGTGGGACCCATCAAATAGGGAATGGTGTAAGCGCCGAGCGCGCCAATCATGGCAAATGTCGACACAATCACGGTTGGCAGCAGGTTCATTGGAATGAGCACCCGAGCGCAGACAGTCCACCACCTTGCCCCGACATCACGCGCAGCTTCGACGACCGAGTCTGGAATACTACGAAGTCCAGACGCTAAAAGCAAAACGGTAAACGGCAACCCCGTCCAGATCTGTCCGATGATAATGCCTGGCAAGGTATAGCCGAAGCTCGGAAAGTGGGCAGCGCCAAGGTGATGTGCGATTGCGTCTGCATATCCGCCCTGGTTCCAGAATGTTACAAGCGCATAGGCGGCGATCACGCCCGGAATGAACATGGGAATCAAATAGAGCGTAGACACGATCCGCGCGAATCGGCTGTCGGAAATCCGTAAATACAGCGCGATGGCGTAGCTGATCAAGAGTTGAAGCAGAACGGAAACAAGCGAAACCCATACTGTGGAGAAAAAGTCGGATCGAAAGGATGCTGTATGCCAGAGTTGTGCGTAGACGCCAAACGTAATGCCGTGGTGGGCAACAATTTGATTTTGCGCCATGTCGCTCACTGTTTGATTGGGTCCCCCGGTTACGCCCAGCGAGTAGGCAATGGCCTCAACGGTGGGTAAGCCGACGAATATCACGATGAAAGCAAACGGGATCGCCGCAAGCAAAAAGCCAAACAATCGCCCTTTGCGCACAGACACGTCCTCCTCTCGAATTTCGGATGGCTACTGGAGAAGGTTCGTCCGGCAGCCATCCACGATGTAATTTACGAATGATATCTATTTTGATGGCGTACCAGCTACTTGGTTTTGCCACAGCTGATGCAAGTCGTTGCTGTAGAAGGAAGAGATGCCTGTGGAGAATGATCCCGAAATCGACGCAAACTTTTTCTGCACCGATGCAGGCATGTATTTCCACTCTACGCCTGGATACCCATCCATTTCGCTGACGACAATGGATTGTACGGGAGGTGTCAACAGCCAATTGAGGAATGCGTCAGCGGCCGCTTTGTTTGGACTGTTGGCAACGACGCCAACGTCTGCTGGCCCTCCGTTGAAAGGCGGTGTCAGCTGGAGGAGCTTAACAGATGCCGGCAATTGATGCTGTGCGAGCGCAGCCAAAGACATATCCGACCAGACTGGGGCTATCCAGATGGATTGGTTGGCAAGCAGTTGCAAGACGGCGTTGTTGCCGTTCGGATAGAACCCGTTTCTATAGATATCCGGCGTCAGACTGTGCAACGTATTTAATCCAGTGGTCCAGTATTTCTCCAAACTCTTGTCCTGACCGCTCACCATCGCTGGCTGTTGTGCGGACGGCATCTCACTACGGACGACATTTGTGACAAAAGCGTCGCCCGATCCGCCGCTACTGGGGCTGTTGTACGTAAATTTTCCTGGATTGTCTTTGATCCACGTCAATAGCGCTGATAGCGTCTTTGGTGGATTTTTGACGAAGTCAGAATTGTAGGCGAGTACGACGGAAGACGCGCGATATGGAAGCCCTTCGTAGTCACTTTGCTTCAAGAGTGCTGCATCCACGTGACTCATCAGGGGGATTTCTTTGGCATTCAATTTCTGCAGGAGGTTTGCTTGCGCCAAGTTCGTCACGAATCCAGCATCAATGATGTCAAAGCCGGAGTTTTTCTTGGCCTTCTCAGCCGCGGTAATTCTGTCCTGCGTCGCCGTGTCATTCACCCCGTCTGCGGAATAGACAACCCGAATGTGAACATTCGGGTGTGACTTTTGGTACATCGGAATCAAGTCATTCTGCCAGAGGGTCTGAACGTTGACGTCACCGCTCGTGTAAAGCGTCATGTTGACGGTCTTCGCACTTGTCGTTTTCGCCGCAGTGCCAGAGGCGGTGTTTGTCGTATTCGCTGAAGACGGATCTCCGCAACCTGCGACCACCATGCTCGATAAGGCTGCAATTGCCATTGTACTCATCGCAATTTTTGCTTTCACACTTGTTCCTCCTCGGATTTAAAGTTCTGCATGATAGAGGTTCCTCATACTTGCAACTTCTGACTCCCCGGTGATTTCCTTGGGTGCAAATCCTGTACCAATCGTCGCCATGAACTCCCCCTCTCACTGCCGGTTCAATCTCTACTTGCGCAAATTTAGCGATGACGTGTCACTTGGATAGAAAACACGTTCATATTCAAATAATCGAATGCCAGAAAGATGGGCTGGTGCTGCATGTTCATGTGCAGTTGGCGAAGCAGCAAAATGGGCGGCGCGTCGTCTTCTGTGAGATAACGGAGATAAGCGTCTTCCTTCGTTGGAATGAGCACCTCTGTTTCCGCATAGTCCACGTGATGGCCGTGATCGTCCAAGGTGTCGAGAATGGATCCCGCTACACTTTCAGGTGGCGCATATTGAAGCGGGAAGATATTGACGGAAACGGCAGCGGCCAGATTTCCTACGTAGCGAATTCGCACCATGCGCATCGCGTCTGCCGATGGCTGCGTATTGAGGTGTCGCGCCTCTTCTTCCGAAAGTTGAATGGGAACAAATTCGACGATTTGCTTTCTGGCTGTCGCTTCCGAAATCGCCATCATCTTATCCATGCTTTCGAGCTTCGTGAGCATGGAGACGACCTGATCCACACGCGGATTGACGTAACGGCCCACCCCTTGACGAGATGTGACAAAACGCTCTTGTTCTAATGTTTGAAGCGCCTGGCGAACCGTTACACGCGTGACGCCATAGTCTTTTGCAAGTGCGTTTTCACTTGGCAGCAACATTCCCTGCGGCCACTCGCCGAGTGTAATGCGCTGTAAAATGTCATTTCGTATCTCTAAGTAGCGACGAATGATTGGTCTCCCTCCAGCACAAAAAGTAATGCCCGGCATGCTCTGCTTGTATATACAAGTGCAGGATACCGGGCGAATGTGAATATTGGTCTAGTATTCTTGTGAAGGAAAAGTAAAATGATTGTTAATTGTTTGGGGAATCGGTTGTAGGAACTGGTGCATAGAGAAAGTGAGCCGGAATTCCCGGAGAACTGGGGGGATAAGTGATTGATAGAGCAGGATGCCCCATCATGGTTGTGGAAGAGATAGCGGGCTGCGACATGGAAGAGCGTGACGTGCATCTGACATGAGAGCCAAGACAGGTTTTGTTCGACGCAGGCAAACAAATCGCTTTAGTAAACCAAGTGGAAGTCGATGGGTGTCGAGCGCAAGTGAGATGTTGGTTTGAATGTAAGCGGGGAATTCAAAACGTTCCGAGCCGAGCGTATTACTATGAAAATTTTTGGAAAGACATCTCCATATTATCGGACTACAATTTTGACAACCAAGAGCGGAAAGCGGTCAAGTGCTAAAAAATCAATCTGTCTTCTATAGTATTTATATATTGTTGCTGCCCAGTTGTCCTCTCTGCGATTTTGATTTCTCCGTCTGCCGCTTCCAGATCAATTTCATAAAAGAAGTTTCCCAAATCGTCATACAAACCGTTTAACAGAAAATAGTTATGATAATCCTTGTCAAATTCCCAATACAGACCTGCATTTTTTGCTATAGCCTCCAACTGCCCTATATCTGTGCTTGAATCTATGTACTCTCTCAAATCACGTTCAATAGGCCCTAAATGGATGCTGTCCCAGTCCACAATAAATATTTTCCGGTTATTGTCAATCATTAAATTGACGCCAAGGTCGCCATGCGTCAAATAGAGCTTATTCTGTTTGTTCCGAACTTTATAGACCAGCTCTTCGTAAATACTCCAATATTTCATAAAAAAATCACGGTTGCGTTTCATATGTCCAATCAGAATCTCAGATTTCGTATGATATTTGTCTGTCAGCAAATCATTCATGATTTTTTTCCCATATAAGGGAAATTGACAGTGGTTTTTACATTTAATATCCAATTTATAGATATTCGCCATTAAACTCAATATTAACCGGGCATCATTGGTTTTAAAATTTGTGCCGTTAATATGTGTGTATAAAGCGACAACCCTATTATTGTCCAATGTGTGCAGCAAAATGCCGTCCACGGTTCTTATCGGTTTTGGTATGTATTCAATATGTTCTGCCATTTCAAAATGAATATCAAGCGATGCGCTTAACTCTGTTTCAAAACACATTTCGTCAACAAATATCTTAATAAAGTATTTACCTCTACTTGTATCTAAAACATATGTTTCCGCCCACCAACCGCGCGGAGCCGGGATGTATGAATTTATTGAGAACCCATATGCGCTTTCGATTTGCTTAATCATGCTATCCAGGCTAACCCCCATCTTTCATCATAAATTTATGAAAAGCCTTGCCTTAAAATCACTTGAAATCGTCACTCATACACGATGTACGCACCCAATTATATCATGTTTCCAAACTGAGGAATTTGAAGTCTCTAGTCAGCAGGGATGGTTACTGGGAAAGGGGCATTAGCAGACCAACCTCAACGGTTCTTATAAAATGATGATGGTCATACCGTGATGTAGATGCAACGCTCATAATGGTGTGTGTTTGGTTAAGTTGCGGTGAACCGAGCCGCTGCTAATTGGTTATTGTTGTGTATTGGATGCACTCTAAAGAAGAATAGGGGGGCGAAAGTTTGAGGTTTAAGCGATTAGGAAGTGTACGAAAACTTATACGTAAAATGTTGCCTACAATAGAGACGAACGTAGAGACATCAACTTGGCTTCATTTATCTGCGGTATCCACTTTTGCTTCGATGCTCGCTATGAGGAGAGGACAAGATTCGGAAATTGCTGCGATTGCGGGCTTGCTTCACGATTATTATTTCTATAAAACCGGAATCAAAGATTTTCCTGGTCCCAACAGCGCAGATGCCGTAAGACCGATCATACGTGGTATGCAAATCTTTACGGACGAAGAGCTTACTGTCATTCTTCGATCGATCTTTTATCAAGAAGATAGACACCAAATCCATGGCCCATACGAAGAAATCATTAAAGATGCTGTTTTATTGCAGGCGTACTTTCAGGATACTAGAAAAAAGCCATCAAAGACAGATATACATAGATTACGAAATGTGTTTGTTGAATTAGAGATTTCGGATGAGCGCATAGGAACAGAATCAAAGATCGACCAAAAAATGATGAACCTGAACTTTGAAGATAGACGTCTTATGCTGGCTGATTTTTCAGAAATGCTGGCCGGGCAAAACATCATTGGTATCCCAGAGGATGCACGTTATCGGGAAATTTGAAAATATTGGCCGGACTCGGATATCTACCAAGTACTCAAAGCGAATTGGTGTGCAGCATTCGTGTATTACTGCTGCATGCAAGTTGGAATTCGATTGCCAATTCGATATCCGAACAACAAGTATCGATTAGCTGGGGTTGGCGCGTGGTTGGACTGGGCCAAGCTGCCTGAAACCGGATTTTTCTATCATGATGAACAAAATGGCTTTACTCCGAAACGTGGTGATATTGTCATTTACGAGAAGCTTCTATCCGATAATTCACATGATCATATCGGGATTGTGCTTGCTTGTGATGACAGTGAAATTTTGGTTGCAGAAGGGAACAAGGACAATAAAAACTTCTCTAGCGTTTTTTACAGGGATAGGGGTCACTGTATTCTCGGGTATATCCGTATAGATAACGGCTATCATTTTCATTTCGATGGGGAATATAGACCGATATGATATATAGTGTATAATTCTGTTAATCAACTAAAGTCGCCACTTTTAGCGTGTAGTTTGCATAAATAGGAGGGGGTAAGATTCGTGCTTCTCTGGATGATAGAGATCGTTGTGGCTATCGGTGTTATTGTAGCCATCATTCAAATTCGCAATGCCACACAAAGAATGGCATCTAGATTGGATGATATTTACGCAATCTTAAAAGAACAAAATACGCCATCTAAACAGGACTAATATATCGTTCATATTCTGTAGTATTCATATCGAGCCGTATACAAGCTTCAGTGTTTACTATCATACAATCTCTTTAAACAAAACGGCTCGCTCCAACACAGGAACGAGCCGTTTTCCAAAATCACCTAAACCTCTGCATCACGTGCGCTTACGCGTGAACGGTCGTACGACTTAATGTAGGAGAGACAGCGGCAGCGATGCGATTCACATCGTCGACCATTTGGTTGAACTGATCGAAATCAATCGTCTGTGCTGCATCCGACCAAGCCTTCGCTGGGTCCGGGTGGATCTCGACGATGACGCCAGTAGCGCCAGCTGCGATACCTGCGCGGGCCATCGCATTGACGTACTGCGATTTCCCGACGCCGTGGCTGGGGTCCACAATCACAGGCAGATGGGACAGGTGTTGAACGACTGGGACAGCGTTCAAATCCAGCGTGTTCCGCGTGGCTGTTTCGTATGTGCGGATGCCGCGCTCACAGAGCATGACATTCGGATTGTCCTGTGCGAGGACATATTCTGCGGACATCAGCCATTCTTCGATGGTCGCAGACAGGCCGCGTTTCAACATGACAGGCTTGCCTGATTTGCCGACTTCGCGCAGTAGAGGGTAGTTCTGCATGTTGCGTGCGCCGATTTGGAGAATGTCGACGTACTCGGCGACCAATGCGACCTTTTCAGGTTCCATGACTTCCGAGATGATGGGTAAACCCGTTTTTTCCCGCGCCAACGCCATCATCTTCAAGCCTTCTTCGCCATGACCTTGGAAGCTGTACGGCGATGAACGAGGCTTGAACGCGCCGCCGCGCAGGACATGACCGCCGGCTTTTTTCACAGCTTCGGCAATTTCGATGATGTTTTCCAGCGATTCGATACTACAGGGGCCAGCCATGATGGTCGGTTCATCCCCGCCAATCACATGACCGCCGACTTCAATCAGCGTGTTCTCAGGGTGGAATTCACGGCTGGTCAGCGGGTAAGGGCTCTTGACCTGGACGACATTTTCCACGCCTTCCAATGTCTTGAGCTTTGCCTGCAAAGTTTCGTCGTTGTTGTGCACCACAATTGCCTTTTTCCCTGCCTGATAACCGGTGAAACCTGCTTCCTGAATCGTGGACAAGATGTTTTTCAAGATGGTGTAGTTCACTTGCGGACGTAAAATTATGACCATGATGATTCGCTCCTTTTGCGTTCTGCGCGTGTAATCACATCTCGTACAATGACCATCTTTTGAATTTCGCCAGTGCCTTCTTCAAACCGCTGCATGCGAGCGTCGCGGTATAGTCGTTCAATTTCGGAGGATTTGAAATAACCGGATCCTCCATGTATCTGAAGTGCCTTGTCGGTCACACGTTGTAGCATTTCGGTGCCAAACAACTTCGCCATCGCCGCCTGTGTGGAAATCGCCTCACCGGCGTCGAACAACGCGCCGGCGTACAGACACAGGCGCCGCGCCGCTTCAATGTCGGTCGCCATTTCCGCCAACCACATTTGAATCGTCTGGCGCTTGGCGAGCGGCTTGCCAAAGGTGACTCTGTCCAATGCGTGCTGTGCCGCCAATTCGAGCGATCTCGCCGCTGCGCCGACGCAGGTCATCCCAATTGCGGTGCGGCTCGGGTCCAAAAAGCCGCGAAAGGCGACATCCAGACCGTCCCCTTCTGCGCCGAGGCGATGGGATACCGGGACGCGACAGTCGGTGAGTGTCAGGTGCCCATGGTTGGTCCCTGTGATGCCCATGGCAGGGGGCATCAATTCGATGTCGAGACCAGGCGCATCGCGCGGCACCAGCAACGCCAGCGTGCCTTCGCCGCCGCTGGTTCCTTCCAGGCGGCAAAAGAGCAGAAAGAAATCAGCGACATCACTGAAAATAATCATCCACTTCTCGCCGTTGAGGATGTACTCATCTCCTTCGCGGCGGGCGGTGGTCTTGATGTCGGCGCCGGATCCCGAGTTCGGCTCCGTGAGCGTGAAGGTAATGCGTTGTTTGCCCTGAACCAGAGGCAAGACAAAACGTTCTCGCTGCTCAGGCGTCGCTTTGCTGTCAACGGATCGCCATAAGCTGTTCATGACATGGACGATGACCCGCATGGAGCCGTGCATGTGCGCAAACTGTTCCAGCAATTGCAAATACTCGACAAACGTCAGTCCGGCACCGCCATACGCTTCTGGCGCCGCCAGGCGGAGAAATCCGCGCTCATTCAAATCCTGCCAGACAGCGTCCGGGACTTGTCCCGTTTGTTCGATTGTCTCACCCAGCGGGCGGGCTGGGCCTTCGACATATGTTTTCACCGCATTCAGCCAATCGTCAAACTGCATTGCCGCCACGTTTTGGCCTCCTTCATGCGAGCGTGTTCCCCAAGCGGACTTGTGAAAATGTACTCGCATGGCATTCGAGCGCATATTGAGCTTCCATCATCAACTGGTGTGTTCGGCTTCCATGGCCAGCTTGGCGGTGATGTCGTTTCGCAACACGTACTTTTGTATTTTACCACTCGCTGTCCGCGGTAGCTCGTCAATGACTTCAATTCGTTCCGGCCAGTAGATTTTCGCCATGCCGTGTCTGCCCAGAAAGTCTGTCACCTGGGAGAGGTCTGGCGCTGTTTGGCCAGATTTTACCACAATATAAGCGCAAGCCCGCTCGCCAAGGCGTGGGTCTGGCATGGCCACGACGGTCGCATCGGCGATGGCCGGATGCTGATAAAGCAGTTCCTCAATTTCAACCACGGGGATTTTTTCGCCACCGCGATTGACGACATCTTTTTTTCGACCGGTAATTTTCATGTAGCCTTCAGCGTCGATGACGGCCAAATCTCCCGTATCAAAAAAACCGTCGGCTGTAAAACCAGCTTCAAACCACTCGTGATGGTGCAGGTAGGTGACGAACATCGCGGGCGTCTTGATTTGGTAGTTGCCCTCGCTGCCAGCGGGCAGCGTGTTGCCTTCGTCGTCGACGACGCGAATGGCCATTCCGTCGATGACTCGCCCATCGGTGCCCGCTTGTTTCTCGACGGGATCATTCGGCCGACCGACGGTCACCAGACAGCCTTCGGTGGAACCCCAGGCACCGACCACTGAGCATGCCAGCGCCTCCCGTGCTTGCTGGGCCAACTGCCGCGGAATGGCTGCGCCTGTGGCGATAAACAGGCGCAGGCCTTTCGGCGGTTGATCACAGTTGCTGATGTCCGCGAGAAAGGGCATGGCCGCTTGGACAAAGGTTGCCCCGTGCGTCTCGATGGCCGCACGCGCGGTATCGACGTTCCAGATGGCTTGGTAGACGCCGGCGGCGCCGATGTAAAACGACACGAGCATACCGTACAAAAAGCCAGTCTGGTGTGCCAAAGGCGAAGGAATCCATATCCGATCCGCCGCGCCCAATTCCAGCGTGGTCGTGTGCGCCAGCAATGCGCTCGACAGCGTCTGGTGCGTGTGCAGCACACCCTTGGGTTCACCGGTGGTGCCGGATGTGTACAACAACTGTGCGTGTGTCGCGCCTGTTGCGCGCCGCGCAGCAATCTCGTCGACGGCGATGTCTTCGCCGGAGAGGAGTCCACCCATGTCTGCGGATGCTGGGCGTCTGTTTGACTGCGGCAGTACAATGCTGTGCTTTAGCGCCGGCAAGTCGGCCCGTATGGCTTCAACCAGCGGTTTGTATCTAAAACGACGAAATTCATCAGGAATAATCAGCAACTTGCTGCCCGACGATTGCATGATGAATTTGACTTCGCGTTCACGCAAGGATGGCAACAGTGGACATGGTGTCGCGCTGATGCGCCACAGCGCCAGGGTCAACACGACAAATTCCCAACTGGTCGGCAGTTGGTATGCGACCGCTTCCCCTTGTTCGACACCCAGTTCCAGCAGACGGGTTGCGCATTTATCTGCCAGTTTGGAAAGTTCACCATAGGTCATGAGCACAGGTTCGTCGAGGCTCAAATCGACAATGGCCAATTGTTCTGGCCGCGTGCGTATGGTTTCGTCGATCCTGTCGAGAAACAGCGGCGCTTTGGTGAGATCCACTCGGCTTCAACTCCTTTTGTGTTTGTTTTTGCTACATAAAAGATGGATGTATTGAACATGCCGTGTGTCGTGTATGACGACAGATTGCAAACCATTTCAGATTTCAAACGACGTTCAAATGGATTGTATGTATCCTGATATATTACCGCAACTAAAGTCAACCATTGCACAATCGGTGGCATCGCAAACCGCGTTCCATGTGCCTGGATGACATTTTGCATAATTTTTATCACCAGGTATGACAAGCTTGAAAAGCGGTTGCGGAATTCCGCGAAAATCATCGAAATATGCCGTTTTATGCGGCTTTTTCAGGTTGCAATCCAGTTCTGTTGGGTTCATTTTAGCACTGCGGGATCGATTTTTTCAATACCAGGTGCTAATATCAGCTTATAAGTTTTCGTAAAAATTGATGCACTCGTTTGTGGTTGTGTTTAAAAGTGTTCATGCTCGGGCAGTAAACGCATGATGCGGTCAGTTTGTAATCAGGGTATCGCGGATGGCACAGATCCAAAGCATCGATTTAATTTCCTAAGGTAGATGGACATGCACTTGCTTTCTTGCTTACACTGAAGGCGACAATACATTCACGTACGTACAACCAAGGGTTCTACAGTTTTTGAAGGAGAGACACCTTTATGACGAAATATGAGGCGCGGGTCCAATATCGTGCCTTGAGCCAGCCAGGGCGTATCGGCACGCTTTTGCTGCCGCATCGGATGCTGATGGGCTCCATGCACATGGGGTTGGAAGGCGACGATACGCAATTGGACAGACTGTGTGAATTTTATCGGGAACGGGCGGCGGGACAGGCCGCGCTCATCATCACAGGCGGTGTCGCCGTCACGCAAGAGGGTGGCGGTGAGCACATGTACGTGCTGACACGCGAGGAAGATGTCCAAGCGCTGTCGCGCCTGCCGAAAGCCGTTCACGCTGCCGGAGGGAAAATCGCGTTACAATTGTTTCATGCAGGGCGCTACGCCTTTTCGGACGAAATTGGCGCACAGGCGGTTGCTCCGAGCGCAATCGCGTCGCGCTTGACGCGGGAGACGCCGCGCAGTATGACCCTCGAAGACATACAGGCAACCATCAAGGCGCATGCAGAGGGCGCGCAAATCGCCAAGCAAATCGGATTTGACGCTGTCGAGATCATGGGATCTGAAGGCTATTTGTTAAATCAGTTTTTGTCGCCTTTGACCAATCGGCGCGATGATGAATTCGGCGGCGATTTGGCCGGACGGATGCGGATGAGTTTGGAGATTGTGCGGGCGATTCGGACGAGCGTCGGGCAAGAATTCCCTATCATCTTTCGGATGTCTGGCATGGACTGCATGCCAGGCAGCACAACAGATGAAGAGACATTCGCATTTGCCAAGGCGCTGGAAGCATCTGGTGTGGATGCGTTGAATATCGGAATCGGTTGGCACGAAGCGCGTGTGCCGACGGTGCAGCAAGTCGTGCCGCGCGGCGGCTTTGCGCCAGTGGCAGCCGCCATTCGTCAGCATGTCGGGATTCCGGTCATCGGGGCCAATCGCCTCAACGTGCCAGAGGTTGCTGACGGGCTCATCGCGGATGGTTACTTGGATTTTGTCGCGCCTGCGCGTCCTTGGCTGGCTGACAGCCAGTTGGCGCAAAAAGTGCTTGCAGGTGACAGGGCAGGTTTAAACGTGTGCATCGCTTGTAATCAGGCGTGCCTGGACCACACGTTGGTTCGCCCGCAACAGGCGGTCAGTTGTCTAGTCAATCCACGGGCTGGACAGGAACAGCTCTGGCCAGTGGAGAAAGCGAAGGTGCGGCAGACGGTCGCTGTCGTCGGCGCAGGGCCTGCCGGCTTGCAGGCGGCCGTCACGGCGGCTGAGCGCGGACATTGTGTGACATTGTTTGAACGGGGCGTGGAACTGGGCGGCCAGTTTCGCATGGCGGCCCGGATTCCAGGCAAGGACGAATTTTACGAAACCATTCGCTATTATAGCGAAATGCTTGAACGATTTGCTGTGGTTGTTAAAATGCAAACAGAGCCGACTGTGGACGAACTGTCCGCGTTTGATCACGTCATCATCGCGCAGGGCGTGAAACCGCAGTTGCCAGACATCAAGGGCATCGATTTGCCGCATGTCGTCACGTACGCCCAAGTGCTGAATGGCGAGGTGCAAGTAGGGCGGAAAATCGCCATTATCGGGGCAGGCGGCATCGGTTGCGATGTCGCCACGTTCCTGGCGGAGGGACGGCATGCGCCAGCGCGCGTGCAATCGTTTTTTGCCGCTCAATCCCTGCCGGAATCCCCTTCCCTGCCGCGAGAAATCACGGTATTGGCCCGCAGTGGTCGCTACGGCGGCGGCATCGGCCGCAGTACGCGCTGGGTCGTCAAACAGGAGATGAGTCGCTTGGGTGTCAAGGTCATTACCGATTTCGCATTCCGCGAGGTGACAACGGAGGGCGTGATCGGAGAAGGACCTGAAGGGGAGCAACTGATTCAGGCGGATCAAGTCATTTTGTGTACGGGCCAGACTTCGGTCGAAACATTGGCGGCAGGCTTGACAGACAAAGTGCAGGTGCATATCGTCGGCGGCGCACGGGAGAGCAAGGGTATCAACGCGTCTCGGGCAATTCGCGAAGCGTTTGAAGCAGCATATCAACTTTCTTGAAACATGCATCGTGTGGAATGTGATTCCATGATGATAAAGTGTTCAGTGTAGACATGGACGGGGAGGTCTTTCGCGTGGCAGGATTGTTAGAAGGAAAAAAGGCGTTCATCACTGGGAGCGGGCGTGGCATTGGCCGTGCGACCGCACTGGCGATGGCGCGGCATGGCGCAGATGTGGTGATTCATTATCGCCGCGATGCGGATCAGGCGGAAAAAACGGCGACTGAAATTCGCGCACTCGGCCGCGAGGCGCTTGTGGTCAAAGCGGAACTGGAAAGCCAGGATGAGATCAATGCGGCATTCGATGTCATCGAACAAAATTGGGGCGCGCTGGACATTTTTGTCGCGAGCGCAGCCGCCAGCGCCTTCAAGCCAATTGAGCAATTGAAGGACTACAATCTGGACCGGACGTACCAAGTGGTGATTCACAGCACCGTATTTGCAGCACAGCGTTGCTTGCCCTTGATGGCTGGCCGCGGTGGGCGCATCATCACCATGTCCAGCATGGGCAGCACATACACGTTGCCTCGTTACTCAGTTTTAGGTAGCGCCAAAGCGGCGTTAGAGTCGATGACGCGCTATCTCGCGTCAGAGTTCGGGCCGCACGGCATCACCGTCAATGCCCTCAACCCAGGCGTGGTCGATACCGAATCCGCCAAGTTCTACGGGGGCGCCAACAATGACCAGTACCAGGCAGACGTCATTGCGCATACACCGCTGGCGAGATTGGGTACGCCAGAGGATGTGGCGGATGTCGCTGTGTTTCTGGCCAGCGATCTGTCGCGCTTCATCACAGGCGAAGTCATCAAAATCGACGGCGGTTTGACTTTGCTCACAGGTGGATTTGAAAGTTTCTAAAATCAGATCAGTTGTCCGTCCGTGGACAAGGCCTTTCGATATGAAAACAAAACATCACAGTGAATGGAGAAGATCAATCATGGCAGAAAAATTGACGAAAGCACAAATCGAAGAGAAAGTGAAAAAGGTGGTTTGTGACCAATTGCAGGTTGAGGCATCTGAAGTCAACGCGGACAGCCTGTTTGTGGACGATCTCGGCGCTGACTCGCTCGATCTCACCGAATTGGCGGTTGCTTTTGAAGATGAGTTTGAACTTGAAATTCCGGAAGCGGATTTTGGTCAACTGTCGACCGTCGCGGGTGTTGTCGACTACATCGACGGCCGTCTTGCCTAATATCACAGTTCAGTTGGGGCAAGCCAGTTGCCCCTTTTGACATATCCGTGGGTTCTTGACTCGCAGACAGATTCCAAAGTAAAGGGGGCTTTTTGCACATGTTTGATTTCGCGGGCAGGATGCTTTCCGAGGAACGCGCTCAGCATTATATCGACGAAGGCTATTGGACAAGTGATTCCTTCGTCGATGTGTTGGAAAAGGACGCGCAAGATTATCCCGATTTCGTCCACAAAGACGAAGAACGCAGTTTGACATACAAGGAAATGTGGCAAGAGGTGGAGGCGCTCGCTGCCGAACTGTACGCGCGCGGGATTCGCAAGGGAGATACGGTCGCCATGCAATTGCCGAATGCGCTCGATTATGTCGTCGCTGTATTTGGCATTGCGCGCATTGGCGCCATCGGGGTCTCTTTGCAGATCGATCTCGGCCGTCAGGCCATTTTGCAAAGTCTCCAAAAATCCAAGGCAAAAGCTTGGATCATTGCCGACAACTTCCGCGGTCAGCCGCTCTACGAGATGGCGCTCGACGTGCAGAAGGAATTGCCAAACTTGGACTATGTGATTCTCCAAGGGACCACTGCAGGCGCGCCGAGCGACATTTTGACGTTCACGCAAATGCGCAGCAGCGCAAAGCGGCTTGTTGCGGATGAGTTGGCGGCGAATCGGCCAGGGCCGCTCGACGCCTTTTTGATGGTCTTCACCTCTGGCACGACCGGATCGCCAAAAGGGGTCGTGCATCTGCATGCGAACTATCTTTGGGCCGCGCGCGCCTACGCGAAAAATTTTGGCTACGAAGCGGGCGACGGCGTGCTTGATTTGGCGCCCATCTGCCACCAGACTGGCATGCTCTCAGGTGTTATGCAGACCATTGCGAGCGGCGCTCGGATTCTGCTCTTGGAACGCTTCTCGGCCATTCGCGTGTTGAAGTGGATCGAAAAAGAAAAACCGGCATATTTGGTTGGTGCGCCACCACATGTGATTCACCTCGCCAATGCGTCGAAACTGAAGGACACGGATACATCGAGTGTCAAGTTCTTCATCTACGCTGGCGCCCCTGTTCCAAGTTCTGTGCTGGAGCGGATGCAGGAGGCCAGCGGCATCAAGGTCGGCGGCATGTTCGGCTGGACGGAAGGATTTCTTGCGACGGCGACCAATCCGAGTGACCCGATGGATGCCTTGGCCAATACGATTGGCTTCGTCATTCCGGGCACGGAGGTGCGCTTGGTAGACGAAGATGGTAACGATGTCGAACCGGGCACACCGGGCGAAATATGGTCCCGCGGTCCGAACTTTAGCGCCGGTTACTATGAAAATCCGGAAGCGGCGCAGCGGCAGTGGGACAAGGATGGTTGGTTCCACTCCGGTGACGTGTTGCGCCAAGATGAAACAGGGCGCTACCGCTTTATTGCCCGTGCTGACGACATCATCAACCGCGGCGGCACGAAGGTGGATCCGAAGGCGGTGGAAGACGTCATCTCGGCGCATGAGGCAGTCGAGAATGTCGTGGTTGTCGGCGCGCCTGACGAAACACTGGGCCAACGCACGGTTGCGTGTGTGATCCTGCACGAGGGCGCGGAGCCGTTCACCTTGGCCGCGCTGCGCGATTTTCTGGGCGAACGCGGCCTTGCCAAGTTTGAGTTTCCGGACAGGCTCGAATTCATGACGGAATTCCCGATGACGCACTCCGGAAAGATCAAGAAAAAAGATCTGCGCGAGCATTTCCGCCGCGAGGCAGAAGCGCAATCGTAAGCAGATTGGATAGATCGCCATGCGTGATGCTTCCCATACCAGCAGCATTGTGAAAATGCCTGCAATCGGGGCATCGCGGATGGCATACCAAGGCACCGACTTTATTCTCAGGATAGGGAGATCTGGAATGAGTATTTTGAACGCTTCTGAGTTGAATGGGATTCACTATCAACCGCTCGCCATCGATCCGGCGCTTGTCGATCGCGCCAATGAAATTCGCAATCGCGTGTTGCAGTTTCGGCGCGAAGAAGCGAAAGACTGGGCAGAGGAAATCGAGCGGACAGAGCAGATTCCACAGGCCTTGTGGAAACGGATGGTGGAGTTGGGTTTCCACAAGTTGACCCAACCGAAGCAATATGGCGGCGAAGGGCTGCCGCTGACATTGTACTTTCCAATTCTCGAAGAAATCGCGCATTGCCATGGTTCCATTCGCATGATTTTTCACGCGTATAACAGCATTTGGCGCACTGTGGGGCAAGGGACAGATGCGCAGCAGGCGCATTGGCTCGGCAAATTGGTGGAAGAAGGCGCATTGGTGGCGTTTGCGCTGACGGAGCCAGACAATGGCACAGGCATCGACTTGCGCACGACGGCAACATACGAAAATGGAAAGTACATTTTGAACGGGCGCAAGCATTTGATCACGTTTGCCGAAGAAGCAGCAGTCTTGGCGGTGATTGCCAAAATGGAAGGCGGCGCAGGTCGCGGCGGCTTGACCGCGTTTTTGGTTCCGCAAGGGCGCGCGGGCATGAAACTTGAGCCGATGGCGCACATGATGGGGGACAAAGGCTGCTCACACGCCGTCATCACGTTTGAGAACTGTGAAGTCGGCGAAGATGAAGTGCTCGGCGAGATCGGCGAAGGATATGGCGTTGCTGTTCGCGGCTTTTTGGATCAGAGCCGCGCTTGTATTGCGCAAAGTGCAGTCGGTTTGGCGCAAGAGGCGCTCGATGCGACACTGCAGTTCACGCGCAAGCGCGTGACGTTCGGCAAGGCGATTGCCAGTCGGCAAGCCGTGCAGATGCGTCTCGCTGAAATGCAGATTGCGGTGCAAGCCGCTCGTTTGCTGTGCTTGGACGCTGCGCGAAAGTACGATGCTGGCCAGGACATTTCACTCGAAGCGTCCATTGCCAAGGCGAACGCGATTCGGATGGTCGGCGAAGTGACAGACGGCGCTTTGGCGCTGTTCGGCGGCGTCGGCTACTGTGTCGGCAGCCCAGTGGAACGGCTGTATCGCGACGCGCGTTCGCTGTGGTTTGAAGAAGGAACTGCAGAAATGCAGAAGATGACCATTGCTGACGCGCTCGTCACCAATGCGCGTCGCCGTGAGCGCGAAGAAAAGAAGAACGGTTGACATGCGCGCTGTAGAATTTAGCCCAGACAAAGGGTTTCAGGTTGTCGATGTGGCCCTTGGGTCGCTGGCGGCAGATGAAGTGCGTCTCCAAGTGGAGGCGTGCGGCGTCTGCGGCAGTGATCGACAAGTGGTGCAAGGCGAGTCTGTGCCGCCGGGGACATCGTTTCCGTTGGTGATGGGCCATGAGATCGCTGGAACAGTCACTGAAGTGGGAGAACAGGTCAAGCAATGGCAAGTCGGCGATGAAGTCATCGTCCATCCGTTCATCTCCTGCGGCACCTGTGCGCCTTGTCAGCACAACCAACCGAATTTGTGTGTGCGGCAAACTTGCATTGGCTATCAACAGGCGGGTGGCTTTGCCGAAATGGTGACCGTCCCGGCAAGTCAACTGGTACGTCGGCCAAAGGGTTGTGACGCTGCTGCGGCCGCACTGTTGGTCGATGCGTTCGCCACACCGTATCACGCGATGCGCTTGGCCGACGTTGCGCCAGGGAGTACGGTGCTTGTCATCGGCACAGGCGGCCTGGGCTTGGCGGCATTGCGTTTGGCTGGGGCGTTCGCTGTCGGTCGGTTAGGCGCCGTGACGCGCCGTGACGCTGGCCTGGACAGTGTGGCTGCACATGGCGCTGAAATGGTTGTGTCGATGCAGGACGAACCGCGCAATGTGGCGCGGCAGATGCGGCGCTGGTCTGGTGCGGGCGGGATCGACGTCGTCATTGACACGGTGGCGAACAAGGAGACGGTGAAATTCGCGCTGGATGTGGTGCGTCCTGGTGGCGCGGTGACGCTGATTGGCATGTCGGAAGATGATGCGGTCTTGCCGATTGCCAAGAGTGTCCGTCGCGGAGTGCGCTTGTTGACGAGCTACGGCTCGGAGTTGGAAGATGTGCGCGCGCTGTCAGACTGGGTTGCTGCAGGTCGGTTAGATCCGTCCGTATTGCTCGCTGGCACGCTTGCGCTAGAAGAGGTAGAGCAGGCATTTTCGCCAGTTCGCGCTTCTGGGCGTTGGGTGATCACGCCGCGTACGCTATGATGTCATACTGAACGGCATCGGTCAGTTTGCGTTGATGTTTGGACATACACAGAAAGGCGGCGACCTCTGTGGCGCAGGAACAGGATGTACAGATGTTGTTCCAAGCCTGTGAAGCGTTTTGGCGCGATATCCAGTACCCAGTGATGGAACGTTCGCACAGTGCCGAACAAATGCTGGGTGAGCATTTGCAAGCGGCGCGTGGTGATGTGAAAGCGCTGCAAACCTGGTTGATGGATTGTCTCGAAGTCGAGAAGACGCCCGTGTCACTCGCGGGCATGCGCAACACGCTCTTTCATGTGTTTGGCGATTTCAAAGAACATCTGTCGGCAGAGGACCGACACACTTGGCATACTCAAATCCTTACACAGCCACAAAAGGCGCGCCAGCGTATGTATGAACTGTTGGCGGTTGAACCGAACGCGGATTTGTTGACCTCCTACTATTGGCGATCCGACGCTTGGCGTTTAGTCTGGTTTCGCTATGCCAACGTTTGGTGGCAGTTTCGCCTGTCGGAACGGGCAGACGGGCTTCTTTATACGTTTCTTCCGGCGAAAGATGTGCTGAAGGATGCGCCGTTGCCACTGCTGAGCGCTTCTTCCAGTCACGCATGGTTGCATCAGGCGCGATTGGGTGTACGCTTGCCAGATGGAGAACTGGTCGTGTATCCGGGCATGATGGAAACCATCGTCCATGTGCGCGAACAAACAACTTGTGGTGTTGATTAGACAGCTTGTCAGCTGTCTTTTTGTTTGTGTGTGGCGCTTCGTGTACACTGTCTTTGTGGAGGAGGGGCAATATTGGGCAAAGAGGACAAAGAACCTGGTCCGATTAGAGGACGTATGTGGTTAATTATACTTGGTATTCTTGGCGCGCTCATTTTGGTCATGTCCATTGCTGTCTATCATGAAAATTCAGCGATGTCTGTCGTCGGCTATTTCATTGGCTTTGTTTGCATTTTGTTGGGTGCCGTAGCGGTTTATGATGGACGACGAAAATAGATTGCCATGCGTGGTGTATCGCGCACCAGTAACATCATGAAAATACACGTCAATCAATGCGTCGCGGATAACGCGCGCAAAGGGATCGACTTTGCGTAAACGTTCAGCATGTCTTGGTAAATATTTTTTTGAGGATAAAGCAAAACAGTGTGATTGAATTTTATCTTTGTTGCACACGCTTTGAATGCGTTCAATTCAGAGTGGAGGTGCTGTGGAATGGCAAAACCTGATAATCGCAAAGACAATGCTGCACATTTGCAAAAGGCGATTGCAAATACAATGGAGAACGTGCATGAAGCTAACGATTTCTTAAAAGCGCATGCTGATGAAATGCGCCATGGTGATCAAGCGGATATTCGCGCCAAAAATGAGCGGCGGTTGCAGGCAATTGAGGGATTCCGCGATGAATTGAAAGATGAAACACATTAATGTGAGGCAGCGGCAAGCAAACATCCAAAGCACCATCAGAATTGAAGCAGTCGAGCGTTGAGATGGCGCTAAAGAGGATCACTTTGCCGTGATGTTTTGGTAGGAAAGCCTAGACGTTTGGGCATAACCTTACGTCTAGGCTTTATTTTGCCGCAAAATAAACACAAATTAGGACTACCATAAAAAAATTTATTGAGTAAAATATAATGGTATTAAAATGATGTGGAGGTATCCAAAGCGTGGCTGGATCTACAAAAGTTTCACAAGCGACAAACCAAATCACGGGAAACCGGAAATGGTGGGTACTCGCGACAGTTTTGTTGACGATGTTCTTTTCATCTATGGATCAAACGGTTGTATCTACGGCCATTCCGACAATCATCAATGATTTAAACGGGTTGAGCCTATACGCATGGTTGGCAAGTGCGTATATGATGGCGTCTGCCATCACTGTCCCAATATACGGAAAGCTGTCTGACGTATATGGACGAAAGCCATTTTACATTTTTGGATTGATCATGTTCGGTGTTGGTTCGGCAATTTGTGGTCAGGCGCATACCATGATGGAACTTGTCATTGCCCGCGGCGTTCAAGGGATTGGCGCAGGCGCGATGATGAGCATGCCGCGCGCGACCATTGGCGACATCTTCAGTCCAAAAGAGCGCGGTCGCTGGATGGGGATCATCGGTGCGGTTTTTGGACTGTCTAGCATCATCGGTCCGGCGTTGGGCGGATGGATTACTGATGACTTTTCCTGGCGCTGGGTGTTCTATATCAACTTGCCGTTTGCGCTGTTGGCCATCCTTGGCGTCATCTTCACATTGCCGCGTGTGCGCGCCGGTGCTGCTGTAAAACTGGATTGGTTTGGCTGTGTATTGCTCATCATTGGCCTGTTCCCCATTTTGCTCGGATTTACTTGGGCTGGCAGCAAGTATACTTGGGGATCATGGCAGATTATTTCGTTGTTTGCCTTTGGCATTATCATGTTGTTGGTGTTTTATTTTTGGGAACGTTTCGCGTCAGATCCAATCATCACCCCGTCGCTGTTTAAGAGTCGGCTCTTTACCACAAGCCTCATTTTGGGTGTATTTATTGGGATGACCATGTTTGGCAGTCTGATGTTCTTGCCGATTTTCATTCAAGGCGTCATTGGATTGAATGCGCAGAATAGCGGTTTTCTACTTTCACCAATGATGATTGCCTTTATCGTCGGTAGTGTGCTCTCGGGGCAAATTATGACGAGAACTGGGCGCTATCTGCGACTAGCCAACGTTTGTGGCATCATCATTGTCGTCGGTGTCATCCTGCTTTCGCTGATGACCATCAACACGCATTTCTGGAATGTCATCATCAACATGGTCGTGCTTGGGCTGGGGATTGGTTCACTCATGCCTTTGATGAACGTTGCGGTTTCAAACGCATTCCCGTATAAGATGATGGGCACGGTCAACTCTACACAGCAATTTGTGCAGTCCTTGGGTGGCGTTATTGCTTCACCGATCTTTGCCTCCCTGTTGACGAACGGTTTTCAGCACAAATTGACGAGTGTGATGCCCGCCGGTTTGAAGCAAATGGGTGCAAAACTGGCGAACATCAGTCCACAGGAACTGTTGACTGCACAGGCGCAGAACGCGATGAAAAAGCAGTTTTCAGGAATGGGCGCAAAAGGATTGACCTTGTACAACCAACTGATTCACGCGGTGAAGGTGTCCCTGACGGCAGGCGTACACCACTTGTTCATCGTGGCCTTGGTTTTTGCTTGTCTGACATTCATTGGCACGTTCTTTTTGCCAGAGGTCAACCTCAAGGGGAAGGAATACTATGAGGAGAAAAAAGACGGCGGAGATCAAGCGCGAGAACCAAGCATTTCGTAAATATGTATGAGCAAAAAAGTGGGACGCCAATCGCGAGGCGTCCCACTTTTTTGTTCCGTTAAAACTCCGGTTTAGTACGACTTGGCGTACCATACCGCATGTGCCGCCGATTTGCCGCAAGTGACACATTGTTCCGGTTTTGCGGGCGGATCGAACGGGATATTTCGGCTGGTCGCGCCGCATGCATCCTTGATGGCGCGTTCACACTGGTCGTCACCGCACCAGCCTGCCAAGACGAAACCGCGTTTCTCGTTGATGTAGGTGGTCAATTCTTCGAGCGACGTTGCGCTATATGAATGTTCCGCGCGGAACTGCTTCGCTGCTTCAAACATCGACTGTTGAATGTCATCGAGCAGTTTAGGCAGCGCTTCGGTCAACTCGTCCATCGGTACAAACAGTTTTTCCCCATTGTCGCGCCGTACCAACACCACTTGGCGATTTTCCAAATCACGCGGTCCAATTTCCAAGCGAACTGGAATGCCGCGCATTTCATATTCATTGAACTTCCAACCTGGGCTGACGTCATCACGGGCGTCCATACGCACGCGAATGCCCGCATTCTGCAGCGTTTGAAACAGGCCGTTTGCCGCTTCGACGACAGCTTCTCTTGCCTTTTGCGGGCCGATGGGAATGATCATCACTTGGGTCGGCGCCACTTTAGGCGGCAAAGACAATCCTCTGTCGTCGCCATGAACCATGATCAGCGCGCCGAGCAATCGCGTGGAAATGCCCCATGATGTCGTATAGACGTACTTCAACTGGTTGTCTTTATCGAGGTATTGAATTTCAAATCCCTTGGCAAAGTTTTGACCAAGGTAATGTGAAGTTCCGGCTTGCAATGCCTTGCCGTCTTTCATGATGGCCTCAATGGAGTATGTATCCACCGCTCCAGCAAATTTTTCACTGGGTGTCTTTTGGCCGCGAATGACTGGCACCGCGAGAAAATCTTCGACAAAGGAAGTGTAGATGTCCAACATCTGCAGTGTCTCTTGCCGCGCTTCTTCCTCTGTAGCGTGCGCTGTATGTCCTTCCTGCCACAAGAACTCGCTGGTGCGCAAAAAGGGAAGCGTGCGTTTTTCCCAGCGCACGACATTTGCCCATTGGTTGAGGAGCAGCGGCAAATCGCGGTACGACTGGATCCACTGCGCGTACATGTGGCCAATCATGGTTTCCGATGTCGGACGAACTGCAAGACGCTCTTCCAGCTTTTCGCCAGCAGCTTCCGTCACCCAAGGCAACTCAGGATTGAAGCCTTCAACATGCTCCTTTTCCTTTTGAAAAAAGCTTTCTGGGATGAATAGCGGGAAATATGCGTTTCGATGACCAGTGCGTTTAAATTCTTTGTCCAGTTCACGTTGACACGTTTCCCAGATCTCATAAGAATCAGGCTTGAACACAATACATCCGCGAACAGGAGAGTAATCCATCAGATCAGCTTTTTGGATTACATCTAAGTACCAACGAGAAAAATCTTCACTTTGTGGAGTGATCTCTTTTACAAATGCTTTCTTATCTTTCGCCATCATGTTCCTCCTACGGCAGGGTTGTCCTTCTTGCCATCTTACGGAATGCAACAATCCGCGTCAATTGCACCATACTACCTGTATGAGTGAACAGGAGGATGGGGGGATTCGCATTGGATAATGTAACACACGCAGCCATCGGTGTGGGTGTATTCGCAACGTACATGACCATGGGCGTGGAGCCAACCAGCACGCCTGTCGTCGCGGCTACGTGCATTGCGGCGGTACTCGGGGCCGAAGCGCCGGATGTGGACATCATCTTTCAATATATCGGAGGTCCTATCCCTTATCTATATCAGCATCGTCAAATATCGCACAGTTTTCCCCTGTGGTTTTTTTACGCGCTGGCTAGCGGCTTAATTGTCGATTTATTTGTCCCAGGCCATTTCTGGTTGTATACTGCGCTGGCATTTGTCGGCGTTTTGACCCACGTTGGCACAGATATGCTCACAAGCTATGGGACACAGGCGTTTTGGCCAATCAGTTCCACGCGTTGGCGAGGGGACGTTTTATTTGTCGTTGAACCGATCTACATCATTTTGTTCATCATTGGTTTTGCGCTCATCGAATATGGCAGCGCGTTCAACTGGACGGTGTGGGTGCTCGACCTGGTGGCCGTTGGCTATACACTGTGGCGCACGTTGATTCGCCTATGGTTAGGAAGTGATATGAGGCGCTACGTGCGACAATACGGTGATCCGCGCAGCGCCAAGTGGCGATTGACGCCAACTCTCTTTCCGGTGTTGCACGGTTACAAGTATGTCGTTCAAATTGGCGATCACTTTCATTTTGGGTCCTTTGATTGGAGAGGCCGTGCACATGAGGAGTCAAGACTGAAAAGTGAACACTCTCCTGCAGTCGAATTTGCCTTGCGTCACAGCAAAGTAGGGAAGGCGTTGGCGAGGTTTTCACCGATGCTGCTGGCACAGATGGAAAGTGACGGACAATGGGTTGTGGTACGCTTGGCCGATGCTACAGTTCGCTATTTTGACAGGCTACCGTTCAGCGGCGTGGTAGATCTGCTGCCAACGGTGCACGGGGATTATGCGCTTGTTCAAGAAGGGCTGCGCGCACAGCCTGTGGACATACAGAAACTATGGCATGATACGTTCTCGCCAGTGGGCGAGCGCGCCGTACCGCAGATTCCCAGCCCACGTGGATATCGTTCCAAATCGCGCGTGTAGAGCGCCACGCGTGATGTGCGTTTATTCGTGGTATTTTGTTTCGCGATCCCGCAGGTATTTTGCCACCCATTCGAGCAACTTCGATGGATCGTCAAGCGCGTGCGCTTCTGCGAGTCGTTTGGCGATTTCCATATATTCCGCTGGCGTCTCCGAAGCGATCATCGGGGTGTTTTGGTTGCTGTCGGTCATTGTATCGAAGTATGACAAAGGGACGCCATACGCTCTGGCCAGCTTCGCGACCAAAGAGAAAGAGGGATTGGGTCGATTGCCGTTTTCGATTGCACTCAGATGGCTGACAGAAATGCCCGTTGCAGCCGAGGCCTCCGCCAAGGTCCAATTCTTTTGTTCGCGTAGTTCCCGCAGTTTCTGCCCAAGATTCACAGCGCTTTTCCCCTCCTAACTTCATTGTAGAGGAAAGCAGATGTGTCTACAAATGTAGAATTTTAAAAGAAGTCATCGCCAAATTGGGCATGTAGTTCATCAATGGGCTGAACGTATAACAGCGCTGGTTTCCCCGTTTCCCATATGCGCCGCTTTAAAAAAGCGCGCCAGGGGTGGTGCAGCATGTCCACTGACACTTTTTCCGTCGGCCAAGGCAATTTTTCGAGCGCGCGCTGCGCTTGAAGGTTGTGGATGTCCACGATATACAACATGGCCGTGGAATGGAATTTTTCAGCAGCGATTGCGCGCAAATGTGACTTAATTTGCAAGTTGTATCCGACGCCGCGCATTTGCGGCGTCAGATATGTGCCTACTTCTGTACAGGCGCCTCCGCTGGGCGAGAACGGCGCCTCAACGCATACCAGTGTGCAGAAGCCGCAGATTTTTTTATGCTCATTTATGATCAGATAAACATAGCCTGTTTCCATCCATTCGATCATTTCCCATTGATTTATCCAGGCAGAGAACTGTTGGAATGCGCGCAAATTGTCAGGCCATGCTGAATCTAGATGTTCATTGCGAAATAAATGTTCCAATGCCGGTTTGTCTGCTGTTTCCAATTGAATCTCCATAGTAACCCCCACAAATTACTCAATTGCGAAATTTAGGATACCGATTTTTGCATCGTTCTGGTATTATTTATTCAATCGTAGAAAAAAGTTTTTGGAGTGGTACGATTGGGGGAACTTGCTCAACGGTTAAAATACTATCGCAAACTTCGAAAAATGTCAGTGCGTGCATTGGCTGATAAAGCGGATGTCAGTGTCAGTTATGTTTATGCCATTGAGGCTGGAGCGCGGGGCAGCAACATCACGAAATTAAATCAAATTTCCGATGCGCTTGATATCGCTTTGAGTGAATTGCTCGGACAGGATAAACGACGTGAATAACCCGTGGAGCGAATTGCACGCTGCTCGAAAAATGCATCGTTGGACGCAACAGGCCACGTCGAGGGGCATTGTCTCGCAGCCATTGTATTCACTGATAGAACAAGGGGTCGTCATGCCTACACCTGATGTCATCAATAAGTTGGCGGCCCGCCTGACAGCCGATGCCCACAAATGGCATCTTGCGTGGCGACCGCATCGCCAGAAAGTACAACAAAAAATTCTCTTTTGGCGGACCTTTGTCAACCGCAACGAAGTAGAACTGAACAATTTATTGTACACCAGCGCAGATGCGCTGGCATTGGACATCGAATGTTATCGCCATTGGTTGGCAGCGCAGAAAATGAGTGTGACCACCGCGCTGCAGTGTGAATTGGATAAGACACGGGCAAAGTTACATGCCGCCTCTTCCTTATATCTGCCAAAGAGCATGCGAGGTGTGGGGGATCTCCGGCTGCAGACGGTGCTCGCTGTCGTGGAAGCGATGGTAAACATGCGTATTGGCCGTTACCAAGCGTCTGCCATTTGGACACTCAGGGCTCACAAGATGTACAGCAAAATTCCACCCTATTTACAGTAAGTGAACCAATTGACAGATCCATCTGCACATCTTTTGAAAGCTCTTTCTGACTGTGCTTCATCGTGATCGGCATGTTTGGGCGCAAATGTGTACAATGTACGTTGGAGGCGATGTCTATGGAAACGGAAGAGCAGGTGGGCTACCGTGATGCCATGCGCCAGCTTCACAAAGCGATGGAGCGGCGTCTGCACCATTTACAAGAACAGATGAAATCTAGTTCTGAGACGAAGCAGTCTGAACTGCATGTAAGAATAGAGGAAGTTCAGCATGTGCTCGAAGTGATTCAATCGCTGCATCGCTAGCCACCTCACGCATCTTCGTGCTACAATGCTGTAGTACGTTCCTGTTGTAAAGGGTGACATTGATGCAACTTGACAAGCTGCGGAACAAAGACGTTGAGCAACTGTTTGAAGCGATTTTGTCCTTACAGTCCATTGATGAGTGTTATCACTTTTTTGATGACTTGTGTACAATTGGTGAAATTCAATCGTTAGCCCAACGTTTGGAAGTTGCGCATATGCTTCGTCAAGGTGCGACCTATCATCATATTGAATCACAAACCGGGGCGAGCACAGCCACCATCAGTCGCGTAAAGCGCTGTTTGCACTATGGCGCAGATGGTTACCGGCTGATACTTGACCGATTGGATACGAAGGGCAAGCATGCGGAAGATGTGTGACAACACGACCACCATCCAATTTTGATTGGACGAGACCCGCTTTCAAACGGGTCTTTTTTGTGTCGATTTCCCGGTAAATCATGCTAGCGGATCCGAGACGCGCGTCGAATCATCAGAAAAGCCGCATGTGATCACGCCGTGAACTCGAAAGATCAGGTATGATTTGCAAAATAATAAAAAATTTATTTTTGTGGTAGTTGACATTTTTCTCGCTTCTCTGTAGTCTGCTTTATGGCGTGTATGAATTGTGTTGCAGTGGCAAATAATTTACACAAGACACATAATTCTTTCATTTCATAATAGAGGCAAAGCGGAAGTGAACGACCCACGAATGGCGTGCACTCATTGTTGCGCGGAAAGTCATGTGCGATGCTTCCACGAACCAGTAGAACTGTAGATATGGGGCAGTTGGAGCATCATGGACAGCCAGTGTCAATCGCGCTCTTCGGGCGGATCATCAACCTGTTCGTATCCGTTGACGTCTAGTATAGGAGAAGATCAAAGATGAAGCTTTTTGATAAAGTACAAGAATTGGGGAAATTGCTTCACGGTTCAAACGAGCAAGTGGAGTTTCACGACATTGCTGAGTTTCTGAGCAAAGTGATGTCCAGCAATGTGTACATCGTTGGCCGCAAAGGTAAAATTTTCGGCTATGGCGTGGCAGAACACGCGCTCACGGAAGAGTGGCTGAACATTATGACCAAAGACCAACGTTTTCCGGGGGATTTTAATAAAAACTTGTTGCGCATTGAGCAAACGAGCGCCAATTTGAGCGATGTGGAAAAAGAACGGCTTTACGTTTTTTCTCCAGAAGAGAATGAATCGTTTAGAAGCAAGTACATCACCATCGCGCCGGTTGTCGGTGCGCGTGAACGCCAGGGAACGCTTGTGTTCGCTCGCTCGGAGCGACCGTTTGATGAAGACGATATGGTCTTGGCCGAATACAGCGCCACCATTGTTGCGCTTGAAGTCGTGCATGCGCGGCAACAACAGAAAGAAGAAGAGAGTCGCCAACGCGCGCTTGCACACTTGGCCGTTGAATCGCTGAGCTATTCAGAGCTGCAAGCGGCGAAATATCTGTTGGACGCCGTTCAAGAATCGTCTGACGGCATTGTGGTGAGCAGCCAAATCGCCGATGAACATGGCGTGACGCGGTCTGTGATTGTCAACAGCATTCGGAAATTAGAAAGTGCTGGCACCATTGAGAGTCGTTCGCTGGGCATGAAGGGAACGCACCTGCGCGTGCTCAACGCCTATGTAGAGGATGAAATTGCTCGTCAATTTGAGCGTTGATGTAAGTATCAGGCGTGATCGACAACGTTTTTGTACGCAGTGGCAAACTTTTGCCGCTGCGTTTTTTATGTGCGCCATGCTCAGCTGTTGTGTGATGCCAGGGAAGACGAATGGACCGGACCCGCGAAGGAGCCAGGGCAGCGGATTCGGTCCAATTGTTTGTCGTCAGTCATGGTTTACAGCGATTGGGGAGATAAGGCGTCGGGCAGGTGTTTGTAGTAGTAGCACAGCGTCCGCAAACCTTTGTCGAAGTTGACCAAAGAAAAATGTTCGTTTGGCGCGTGGAAATTTTCATCGTTCAAGCCAAAGCCCATCAGTACGACAGGGATGTGGAATAACTGTGAGAATGTCTCAACCACCGGAATGGATCCCCCCATGCGCGTGAAGGCTGCTTTTACACCATAGGCATGCGTATACGCATTGGCCGCCAGTTGAATCGCAGGGTGATCATAAGGCGCGAGATAAGGGTGACCGCTGTCCATCGGTGTGAACGTCACTTTTGCGCCAGTTGGCGTGTGCGCTTCCACGTGCGCTTTTATCTTGTTCAGAATATCCTCTGGATTTTGATTGGGCACCAGACGACAGGTGATTTTGGCATGCGCTTCATTGGGAATGACCGTTTTTGTCCCTTCCCCTTGAAAACCGCCGTAAATGCCGTTGATCTCTAATGTCGGCCGCGTCCACAAGCGTTCCAATGTGCTGTAGCCAGGCTCCCCATGAAGGGCGGTCAATGCTAAGGACGCCTGGTATGCTTTATCGTCGTGTTGCAGTTCGGCGTACGCTTTGCGCTCTTCTGCGCTCAACCCTTCAATGTTGTCGTAAAATCCGTCGACGGTGATGGTGCCGTCCTTGCTGTGGAGCGTATCGAGCAGTTCGACCAACGCATGTATGGCGTTCGGTACTGCACCGCCATACAGTCCTGAATGAAGGTCGCTGTTGGCTGTGCGCACGTCAATCTGGCAAGCCGCGAGACCGCGCAGTCCGTAACAGATGGAAGGTTGGTCTGGCCCCAGCATAGTGGTATCTGATATTAGAACCAAATCGGCGGCAAAGCGTGTTTTGTGTTGTTCCAGGAAGGCGGAGAGATGTGCTGATCCAACTTCTTCTTCACCTTCGATACAAAATTTGATATTCAAGGGCAGATGGCCATCGATGCGCAAAATGGCCTCCAGCGCCTTGATGTGCATGAAAGTCGGTCCCTTGTCGTCACTGGCTCCGCGCGCGTAAATTTGATTGTCGCGGATCTGCGGCTCAAAAGGAGGGGTCTCCCACAGATGAAGTGGATCAGCCGGCTGGACGTCGTAGTGGCCATAGACCAATACGGTCGGTTTGCCTGGCGCATGCAGCCAATCGGCATAGACCACTGGATGGCCGCCAGTCTCCATCACTTCAGCGTGCTCAAATCCAGCGGTCGTCAGTGCATTTTGCACGAACAAGGCTGCACGCCGCACATCCGATTTATGCTCAGACAAAGCGCTCACGCTCGGGATGGATAACCACTCAATCAACTGTTCTAGGTGTTGTGCCCGACGTTCTTCAAGATGGCGTTCAAGTGCTTTCATGCGTTGAGGATGCTCCCTTCCAAATCATAGCGTGGATGACTCATATTGAGCATACCCTAAAGTCCATTCAGACGAAACTGTGATTCAAAGTGATGGGCGCGTCAGGTTCTCCGACCGGCGAACATCGATTTGTTTTGGGAAAAACGTCGTAGTGGGGCGGTTAATTCCGATTTTTATTGTAGGTTTGCAGAGTTTTGTCCAGTGGCAATGCGATGTATACTGGTTTGAGATGTGAAAAGGGAGCGGGGGAAAAAAGCATGAACAGCCGTGAAATTGCAATGCATTTAGCGCAAAACAGCAGTCGAATGTTTAAAGGCCGCACTTGCCATCCCGAGTCAGAGGCAATTCGTGAAATTGTTCTTTTAGTCCGATCATCCCTGTTATCAAATTATTTCGAACCCAAGTCCGATATGACGATTGAAACAACGATAGAACGGCTGTACCAAATTCTATCGGAACAGATACATCGCGCAAATTATCAAGAGTGCATGAACAAGGGCGGCACCGCTGAAACACATCGCCTCGTTCGAGCAAAGGCGCAGGCGTTTGTTGAACAATTGCCCATTTTGCAGGATATGTTATATGAGGATATAGTCGAAACCTTTAATAGTGACCCAGCGGCGACTGGCTGTGATGAAATCATTTTGACTTATCCAGGTGTTTTAGCGCTAGGCATTTATCGGTCGGCCAATATGCTCTTAAAGTTAGAAGTTCCATTGCTGCCGAGGATGATGACTGAATATGCGCATCGTCTCACGGGGATTGATTTGCATCCTGGCGCCACCATTGGCCGCGGCGTGATGATAGATCACGGAACTGGCATTGTCGTAGGCGAAACGGCAGTCGTCGGCAATCACGTCAAAATATATCAAGGTGTGACCCTGGGCGCGCTGTACTTCCCGAAGGATGAACATGGCACAATGATACGCCAGGTGAAGCGCCATCCAACAGTGGAGGATTATGTTGTACTGTATGCCAACTCGACTGTGCTAGGTGGAGATACCGTCATTGGTCATCACAGCGTCATTGGCAGCAATGCCTGGGTGACAAGCTCAGTGCCGCCGTATTCAAAGGTCACATATGAGTCGGAGAGCATCATCCGCACACGTGACGCGCGCAGTTGACGCAATGTTTGAGATGGCGTTGACCTATCAATCCAGCAAACAGAGACGCGAAATTCTTTAAAAATATCGTATAAAGTCATGGCAAACTGCTCGGTTTTATGATATTCTATGACTAACCCTTTACCCCTGATATGGCCACCTTTACAGGTGTGCCTTTTTTTTGCCCATTTTTGATTGCGATCTCGCCCCTAAATGTGTCCCTGCTTCTTTTATCCTATGCTGGCGATGGCGAAGTGAATATACGAGCAACGCCAAGATGGCCATTTTATGCAGAACAGGCATAATGAACTGCAAACAGGGAATCATAACCATACATAATTCCAGACTTGGGTGGATGGCTATGAATATCCTCGGAAAGCTGAAGTATCGTAAAACACGTCGCTATGTGGATCGCTACGGAAAGCAAACTGCATCTCGTTCTTACATTCCATCAGAACGCTTAGATCAAAGTTCTTTCACGAAAGATTTGGTGCACAATCTCGGTATTTTTGAAAATATATTAGGCGGGAACACCGACTTTCTCATTCGCAGATTTCAAATCCATCTTGGCAAACAGAAGATCGAGTGTGGTCTCGTTTACATCGACGGAACAACTTCAAAGTCGGAATTGAACAATATTCTCCACGCTTTGATGTTGGATATGGACATGGTCACAGTCGGAAAAGGAGGGAAACCACATGATATCGTGATCTCCAAATGTCTGCCCTACGCCGATGTGGACATCAAAGACACCCCTTTGGAGGCGTCGAATTGGCTGTTGTCCGGGAACTCCCTGATATTTTTGCAGGGTTGGGATCAGGCAATTGCCTTGAGCACGCAGTCATTTAAGGAACGCGCTGTGGCGCAGCCGGAGACGGAGCAGGTGATCCAGGGGTCCCGCGAGGGATTTATCGAATCGATAGGAACCAATATATCGCTGTTGAGAAAACGGATGAGATCCAGCAACCTGCGTGTGGAATTGATGCAAAAAGGTCGGCAGACTGCGACGGATATTGTCTATTGCTACATTGAGGGGATTGCCAGTCAAAAAATCGTGGAAGAGGTCAAACGACGGTTGGATGGTGTGGATACTGATGCGATCTACGGTGCGGGTTATCTCGAACAGTTTATTGAGGATAGCCATTATTCGCCATTTCCCCAGATACAAAATACGGAGCGACCTGACAAAGCGGTCGCAGCTATGCTCGAAGGCCGTGTCGTGATTCTGGTGGATGGCACGCCATTTGCCTTGATTGTGCCTGCAGTGTTCACGCAGTTTTACCAGACGACAGAAGATTACGACATGCGCTTTTTGATGGCGAGCATGATTCGATTGATTCGCGTGGTTGCCTTGGTTTTTTCGTTGGTGTTTCCGTCCATCTACGTTTCCTTGATTTCATTTAACCCGGAAATGATTCCAACAAAATTTGCGGTTGCTGTGGCCGGTGGCCGAGCGGGTGTTCCGTTTCCGGCCATTGCGGAAATTTTTAGTCTGGAACTGATTATGGAGATTCTTCGTGAAGCCACCATCCGCCTGCCGCAACAAATTGGTGGGGCCTTGTCCATTGTCGGTGTGCTGGTCATCGGCCAAGCCGCTGTGCAGGCAGGGTTCGTCAGTCCCATCACCGTTGTCATCGTCGCTATGACAACCATAGGCTCGTTTGCGACGCCAGCCTATAACGCGGCTGTGGCGCTTCGCATGCTGCGCTTTCCGTTGATGATCTTTGCGGGGATGTTTGGGATGTACGGCGTCATGATTGGGCTGATTCTCATTGCAAATCACTTAAGTTCACTTGAATCTTTTGGTGTGCCGTATTTGAGCCCGGTTGTGCCCAGTGATGCTGGGGGAATGAAGGATTCCGTTGTGCGCATGCCGTCATGGACGATGAAGAAACGACCAAAGCAATTGCAGACAAACAACCCCACGCGAATTGAAGGGAACATGAATGCAAGTGAAGAAAAGGGCAGACCGTTGTCTTTTGCAAGCAATCAGAGTGGACGGAAAGTCGTGAGGAAACGGAGCAGGGTGAAACATTAGCCTAAAAAAATGAAATCGGTATTTTGGTACCGCGCTATCCGCGATGCCCTGGTTGGCGGGCATCTTCATGGTTCCGTTGGTGTGGGCGCATCGCGTATGGCAGTCTAAGGAGAATTTAATGGATAAGCCAAAGTCGGTCACATTCCTGCAGTTGACCTTTAGTATTGGAACGACCATTATTGGTGTGGGCATCCTGGCCTTTCCGCGGATTGCTGTGGATTACGTGAACACAGGCGCGCCTTTTTCCGCACTGTTTGCGGTATTGCTGATGATGTGCGGTGGTCTTGTATTGACATATCTGGGGAATCAGTACCCGGAATACACGCTGTTCGAGTATTCGGATAGACTGGTTGGCAAGTGGCTCACAAAGTTTTTCTTGGTTTTGATTGGTGTTTACTTTCTTGAACTTACCGCATTGACCGCGCGTGAGTTTGGTGAAGTTGTTGTGACATCTGTCTTGCAACGAACCCCCATTTCCGTCACCATATTTATGATGGTGATGATGGCCGCGATTGCTTGTCGCAATGACGTCGCGGTGTTTACGAGAATACAGACGTTGTACATGCCGCTTGTGTATTTCCCGGCTCTGGTCATCGTCATTTTGAGCCTCAAGAGCGGTCAGGTCGTTAATATTAAACCAGTGCTTGCGTTTTTCTACGGGCAGTCAGTTGATCATGTGTTCAAGTCGGTGCTCGTGGTCGCGGCGCTGTTTCAAAACTATTTGATTGTCGGTTTGCTTATCCCATTTATGTATCGACCAAACAGGGCATTCAAGGGGATTATGATAGGTATGTCAACTGCGGGTGCTCTGTATCTTATCCTCATCTATTCAACGATGTCTGTGTTCGGTATAGAAGAAATGAAGAATCTGTTGTGGCCAACACTGGAATTGGCAAAAACCGCAGCGTTGCCTTCCTTCTTTTTAGAGCGACTGGATCCTATTTTCCTGGCGGTTTGGGTGACTGCTGTATTTACCTCAATCTTTGCGGCTTATTACATCGCTGTCCAGGCATTCAGCCATCTGCTGATGCTGAACAACCATCGCCCACTAAGCATCATCGCTTTGCCGATTATTATGATCATGGCCAAGCAGCCATCTAATATTGTGGTTTTGTATCAAATTGTGGCGGAGGTCGGTATGTTTGGATTGCTGTTGACGCTGGGGTACCCAACGTTGTTGTTGGCCGTCCATTGGATTAAAAGTGGGTTCAGACCTAAAGATGCTAGCATACGTCGGAGGCATTCGTACAAACGCGTGTAAACATGCGTTTGTACGTCTTTTTCCGCAATGGGCGTTTTCTTTCTTTTTTAGAAGAATTTTAATAAATCCACATGAGAATTTGATAGAGGATGAGGACGATGGCCCCGCCAATGACAAATGTATAGGCCGTGGATTTCACCAATGTGGCTTCTCGCGCGCTGTCCGGTTTGTCCCTGAAAGCCTTGTAGTCGATAAAATAGGAAACCAGACCGGTCAACAGAAACATCAGCATGTTGATGCGAGTATGGCTGAAGACGAGTAGTTGGAACGCCATATCCATCCCGAAGTCCTCCTTATATTTTGAAACGAACACGAGGTTAATATCACCAATTCTGTGCGCGGATATGCTGTGGCAGTACAACTGCGCTGGCCGCTGGACAGATTTTTCAAAGGGGAATGGATTGTGCCATACGCGGATTCAAATCAGGCAGATATTTATTATGAGGTCATGGGGGAAGGCGAACCGCTCATTTTGATAATGGGCCTTGGCGGCAATCTGGATTGGTGGGGAAGCGGGTTTCGCAAGCGACTGGCCCAGCGCCGTCAGGTCATCGCCTGCGACAATCGGGCGGCGGGACGTACGAAATCAGAGAAGATGGACTTCAGTATGGAGGATATGGCCGAAGATGTCATCGCGCTGATGGATCATCTTCAATGTGCGGACGCAGATGTGTTCGGGATGTCCATGGGCGGGATGATAGCTCAGGAGATGGCGCTTCGCCATCCAGAACGTGTGCGCCGCTTGATACTCGGCTGTACGAGCTGCGGCGGAAAGGAACAAATACGGCCGACAGAAGCAGCAAGCCGCTTGCTGACGATGCGGCCAAGCAATTTGGAAGAGGCGATCATGCATCAATTGCAACTGCTTTTTCCGCCAGACTATATCGCAAAGAACCAGGTTTTGCTCAAAGCACTGTCCGCTGTGTTGGGGCGCCAACCCATGACACACAAAGATTTCATGCGTCAGTATCAAGCCATCGAACGCTGGCAAGGGACGTTTCAACGACTGCCTAGTTTGTCACAGCCCACACTGATCTTGCACGGTGAGGAGGATATTTTGTTGCCCGTGGGCAACAGCACGATTCTGGCGGATCGACTGCCAAATGCCAAGCGCATGATTTATCCCGGCTGCGGGCATGGCTTTGTCGTACAGATGACGGCACAAGTGTTTCAAGCGTTGGAGGATTTCCTCATCATTTGATAAGCATCGCTTAGGTTGCACATTAAGAAGGAGTTTCGCCCGTGTTCTATGTGTATGTCGTCCGTTGCTGCGATGGCACTTTTTATACCGGTTATACGAATGATGTAAACCACCGTCTCACGATGCACAATGCGGGGCGTGGTGCAAAATACACAAAGGGAAGGACGCCGGTAGAGCTTTGTCATGTCGAGGTATATGACACCAAAGGGGAGGCGCTGCGGCGTGAATACGAGATCAAACAGTATTCGCGCAAAAGGAAACTTCTATTGTTTCAAGAGAATGCATTAGATAGCAATAATGCGTGACAAGGCAATTATAAAAGCGCGGAGCGTGCAGACGGTTATTTTTGGGATAGACGCTAAGCATCCGTTGGAATATTCTTAAAGCACAGCGTAAGGCCATGTTGCTTGGAGGTGAGTACATGAGTTGGATGGCCTGGATGTGGCTTGGTGTGACGTTGGCTTGCATCGTCGTCGAAATGGTGACCAGCGGGATCTTTTTCATCTTATTCGCAGTCGGTGCGTTATTGGCCTTTTTGTATTCCCTCTTTGCCGGAATTCTGGTGGTTCAAGTCATCATTTTTGCCGTGGTTACCATGCTCTGTCTCCTTTTTTTGCGGCCGTTGGTCAGGCGATGGCTGAAATTAGGAAAGTATGGCACCGCTCAGGGTCGGCCTGATTACATTGATCAAAATATCGGTCGTGAGGGCATCGTCGTGCGGGAGATTACAAGTGCGGTCAAGGGGCAAGTCAAAATTGGCTCGGAAGTGTGGACAGCTTGCGGCGTCGATACGCAGTCCATTGCCAATGGCGAACGCGTTCGCGTCATTCGGATTGAGGGTGTGACTGCTGTGGTGGAACCGCTCTCTTCTTCTTGAGGCACAGCAAGGCGTCCGATTATTTTTCAGACAGGAGGCGCTATTTTGACCCCACTTTATGTCATTTTAGCCATCATCATTTTGTTGGTCATTATCTTAGTCGTGACAAGCATTAAAATTGTCAATCAGAACGAAGTTTTCATGATTGAACGCTTGGGGAAATTTCACAAGAAGGCACAGTCCGGGTTGAATGTCATCGTACCGTTCATGGATAGGGTGGTCAATCGCATCGATTTGCGCACACAGGTGGTTGATTCCCCGCCGCAATCGGTGATTACGAAGGACAACGTCAGCATCTCGATTGACGCCATCGTCTATTTTCGCGTGACGGATCCATACAACGCCACATATCAAATTGCGAACGTGTTTCAGGCATTGGAGTATCTGACCGCGACCAACTTGCGCGATGTCATTGGCAGCCTGGATTTGGATGAAACGCTGTCTTCGCGCGAACAAATCAACACGCGGTTGCGCATCTCGCTGGATGAAGCGACAGATCCTTGGGGCGTCAAAGTGGAACGTGTAGAAGTCAAGAACATTCATCCGCCTGAAGATATCCGCGAGGCGATGGAAAAACAAATGCGCGCCGAACGCGAAAAGCGGGCGGCCATATTGACCGCCGAGGGGGATAAACAGGCGGCCATCACGGAAGCGGAAGGGCGGAAACGAGCCGTTATCCTGGAAGCGGAAGCCGTGAAGGAGGCCAATATTCGCCGCGCAGAAGGTGAAGCAGAAGCGATTCGTCAGATTGCCCAGGCAGAAGCGAACAAGATTCAAATGGTGTTCGATGCAATACGCAATGTGAATCTGGATGAGCGGATGCTCGCGCTAAAGGGGATTGAGGCGTTTGAGCATTTGGCAGACAGCGACAACAAGGTGTTTGTGCCATACGAGGCCTCAGCGGTGATGGGGGCGCTCGGCAGTATACAGGCGCTGCTCGGCAACGACAAAAACACGGGCGCGAAAAAGTAAAAAAGTAAGCAAAAAAGCAGGGCGCCTAGGCCCTGCTTTTTGGCGTGATGCTGCGTTATCTGCCAACAGCCAACGTCAGTTTTTTGCCGTTGACGTCCCAATCCTTGGTCAAGTCCGCATCTGCCATCGGTTCGTCTGCCAATTCCCGGATCAGCACCGTTCCAGCAATTTGCGTCTCATGCCGCCGCAAGATGTCCAAGACCTCGGCGTCGCCTGCCGCGTAGAAGCGCACGCGGTGTGTCACCCCATAGTCGACCTCCTTGCGCATCATCTGCATCTTCGAGATCAACTCGCGCACAAATCCCTCTTCCACAAGCTCTGGAGTCAGCTCTGTGTTCAACCCGACAAAGCCCTGCCTATCCACGGAAATCATGCCTTCGAAGTTGGCGGCATAGCGCACTTCCGCGTGTTCTGTCGTCAGTGTCTCGCCTTCGATCACGACGCTGCCCTCAGCGCGAAACCGTTCGATGGTCGCAGTGTCGGCCGCCTTGGCCGCCTGGTTGAGCACAGGTGTCTTCTTGCCAAACGATTTACCGACGGTGGCCAGATTTAAGTACAGCTCCGGCTTGGCAACTTCATCAAGCGCCGCAAAGATCACCTGCTTGATGTTCAGTTCTTCTTTCAGGATGTCGGCGAACTTGCTCAATGTCGCTTCATCGTCTGCCGACACATATAGTTTCGAGAGCGGTTGCCGGGTCTTGATTTTGCTCTCATTGCGCAAATGGCGACCGCTTTCGACGACGCGCAAGACGACGGACATCTCCTGAATCAGCGTTTCGTCAATCAAACTCGTGTCCGCTTGCGGGAAGTCGCAGAGGTGGACGCTCAATGGCACATCCGTTTTGTCCCCGCCGCGCACGACGTTTTGGTACAGCTCTTCTGCGATAAACGGCGTGATGGGCGCAGCCAACAAAGCGACGGTCTTCAGCGCTTCGCACAAAGTAAGATAAGCTGCCCCCTTGTCGTCTTCCATCCCGGGCGCCCAGAATCTATCCCGATTGCGCCGCACATACCAGGTGGACAACTCATCGACGAACGATTGCAAGGCGCGGGACGCCGTCGTTGCGTCGTATTTGTCCAAATGCGTATCCACCGTCTGAATCGTCTGGTGCAGCCGAGCGACCAACCAGCGGTCCATCAACGGGCGTGCTTGGACGGGAATGAACTTGGCAGTCGGATCAAAGCCGTCCAGTTCCGCGTACAGCGCGTAAAAGGCGTGGATGTTCTGCAATAAATCGATAAACTTCCCTTTGCTCTCGGCCACGGCCTTGTGGTAGAACAGCTGCGAGTTCCAAGGCTGTGTGTTTGAAACAAAGTAGAAGCGCAGCGCGTCGGCGCCATGTTGATCGAATGCTTCAAGCGGATCGATGACATTGCCTTTCGACTTGGACATCTTTTTCCCTTTTTCGTCGAGCACGTGCCCCAGCACGAGCACGTTCTTGTACGGCGCTTGCCCGGTCACCAGCGTGGAAATCGCCAGCAGGCTGTAGAACCAGCCGCGCGTCTGATCAATGGCTTCGCAGATGAAATCCGCGGGGTACAGCCGCTTGAACGCCTCCTGGTTTTCAAACGGATAGTGCAATTGGGCAAACGGCATGCTGCCTGAGTCAAACCAGACGTCGATCACTTCTGGCACCCGTTCCATGCTGCCGCCGCAGGCGCAGGCATATGTGAGTTCGTCGATGTACGGTTTGTGCAACTCCTGCGGCAAACGCCCCGCTTTGGCTTGCAACTCCGCTTTGGAACCGATGCATTCGGTTTTTGCGCATGATGTACAGCGCCAAATCGGCAGCGGTGTGCCCCAATAGCGGCTGCGCGACAGGTTCCAGTCGATGAGGCCTTCCAAAAAGTTGCCCATGCGGCCATCGCGCACGTGTTCCGGCAGCCAATTGACGCCTTGGGAGTTGGCAATCAGTTGCGCTTGTTCAGCGGTTGTGCGAATGAACCAACTGTCGATGGCGTAGTAAATCAACGGTGTGTCACAGCGCCAGCAGTGCGGGTACGCGTGCTCGAGCTTGTATTTGTCGTAAAGCACTCCGCGGTGCGCGAGGTCTTTGACGATATCGACATTCAATGCTTCATCTTTCACGAAGCGACCGGCAAAATCGCGTACCTCTGCGGTGAAGCAGCCTGTGTAATCGACAAAATTGACGAAGACGATGTCGTTGTTGCGGCATGCCCGATAGTCGTCCTCACCGTGCGCTGGCGCCATGTGGACGATGCCTGTACCAGATGCGTCTGTGACGTGGCCTGACGCAATAACGACATGTTTCTTGCCCTCGACCGTGACATAGGGGAAGACCGGTGTATACGGGGTGCCGACCAATGCAGAGCCTTGTTCGGTTGCGACGATCTCGTCGCCTTCTTGCATGTACTTGTCTTTCAAGCCGTCGGCCACCCAGACGTTTTGTTGGTTTTCCTTCTGGTGAATCAGCACGTAGGTCAAATCCTCGTGCACCGCCAAGGCCAGGTTGCTTGGCAGCGTCCACGGCGTGGTCGTCCATGCCAAGAAATAGGTCGGCGTGTCGTTGACATCTTGAACGCGGAATTTCGCCGTCACGGAAAGGTCTTTGACGTCTGCGTAGCCCTGCGCCACCTCATGGCTGGACAGGGTGGTTTCACAGTGCGGGCAGTACGGGCTGACACGATGCCCCTGATAAAGCAGGTCTTTGTCAAAGATGGTTTTGAGCAGATGCCAGACCGATTCGATATAATCATCTGTCAACGTCATATACGGATGATCCAAATCCGTCCAATACCCCAACCGTTCTGTCAAATCGCGCCAAACCGCTTCATATTTGAAGACACTTTCTTTACATGCTTGCACGAATTTCTCGATGCCGAATTCCTGAATCTGTTTTTTGCCGCTGATGCCATATTTCTTTTCGATCTCGATTTCAACTGGCAAGCCATGCGTATCCCAGCCGGCTTTCCGCGCGACGTGATAGCCTTTCATGGTCTTGTAGCGGGGGTACAGGTCTTTGAACACCCGCGTCAAGACGTGTCCTGGGTGGGGGAGGCCATTGGCGGTCGGCGGTCCTTCGTAAAAGACGTAGTCCGGTTGTCCTTCCCTTATCTGTTCGCTTTTGTGGAAGACATCATGTTCCTGCCAGAAGGACAACACACGCTCTTCGCGCAGTTTTGCGGCTTCTTTTGCATCGACTTTGTGTAGTGCCAAAGCGGTTCACTCCTTCGTTTCAGTCTGTGGGTAGGGGCGTCTGATGGCAAAATAAAAACACCCGTCCACGAAGGGACGAGTGTTGAACTCGCTGTACCACCCAACTTGACGACATCAAGACACAGAAGGTCTGGGTCGTCGTCCTATCAGCCGAATGCGCATAACGTTTCACGCGTTGATGAACGTGACGCAACATTCGCTTCTCTATAACGGGAGAAACCCGATGCTGCTTACTCGGCCCACGGCTTTTCTGCAGATGCCTCAAAGGGGATATTCACCGTCAGTCGCATGCATGGGCTTCCACCAGTTCCCACTCGCTGTGCCAAGATCCTGCGGTTACTCGGCCTTATCACAGGCGATATCGTTGTAAAATGATGTTTATGATAGCACGTGCGCCTGTGTGTATGCAATGGGGGCGGATATCCACAGCTTACAGTTGGCTGACCATGCGGATATAATCGCTGGCAATTTTCAGATCTTCAACTGCCTCACGGGCGACACAAGGGGCGCTTTGTTCACCGCGCACCGCCGCCAAAAAATTCATGGCCTGTTGGCGCATCGCATGGCGATTGGGCATGGATGGCCGCGTGGTGATCGGCACACCTTTGCCATTGTCGCGGAAAATGGTCACTTGACCGGCTTGCTGATAGGCCAGCGGCGCAGGGAGATCCACTTTGATAAAGCCGCGCTCAAAACTCACCAATACCGATTCATGCCAGTCGATGCTGGATTGGTAAGGCGCCATCTCGAGAGTGACACAGACGCCGCTGTCACTTTCACCGACGAGAAGAACTTGCGACTTTTCGCCATAGGTCACGCGATAGGGCTCTTGCAGGAAAAACCGAATGAGATTGACTTGATGGATGTAGTAGTTGACGAATGCGTCGTACCGTTTGCCCCACACTTCGTCAAACATGGCGGGCAGGGCCTCCAACTCTTCGATTTCCGGGTAGGGTTCGCTCGAGAGAACTGGTGTGTCGGCGGCTTTGGTCCACTCGCCTGGCGGCGTGGTGATGCGAATATAGCGCAGCCGCCCACATTCGCCAGATGCTTTCCATTCGTCCACAACGGTTTTGGCGTATTCTGTCGCTGGGTCGGAGCGTTTGTGATAGCCGACCATGTGAAGGGTGTTCATTTCTTCGCCCAATGTTGCGAGGCGTTCTCCTTCGGCGACGGTGAGGCAAATCGGTTTTTCCGTCATCAAGGGAACTTTGGCGCGTAAAATGTCTGGCACGATGAACGGATAGCGCCGATATGGCTGTGCCGCTACAACGGCGTCAAGTTCTTGGGTGGCAAGCAGTTCAAGATGATCCTTGTAGACATTGGAGACACCGTAGCGCTCTGCGACCAATCGCGCCATTTCGGGGCGCGGTTCGGCCAATGCAACGAGTTCACACTGACCTTGTCGCGCCAATTCCGCGTAGTTGACGAGATGTGCTCGCTGGCCCATATATCCGACACCGATAAATCCTAGTTTTAATTTACGCATATCGTTTCACTCCTTGGCCAAACCGTGATTTTCAAATAGGTAGAGACCGTCTTTGCCTGGTGCGACAATGTCTGGGTAGCCGTTGCCAGTGATATCTTCGACCCAGAAGTAGATGCCTGCGCCAGACGCCTGATGCGCCGGTCCGTAATCAATGACGTGTTTTTCGAATTGGCCGCCGTTGATTTTGAAGTAATAGAGACCAATCGGGTCATCGGCGCCAGGGTCATTGCCGTTGTGCGCGCGCCAGCGCTTGCCGGTGATCAGTTCTGGTTGGCCGTCGAGATCGATATCCACCAGCCATAAATCGTGATATTGCGAGGCGGTCGCATCGATTTCGTGTTTGGTCCAGATTCGTTTTCCTTGCGCGTCTCGCCCTTGTTCCCACCAGTCGAGGCCGTAGTTGTGCGCTTGGCCGACAATGAGGTCGCAGAGGCCGTCGCCATTCACGTCATAACCGAGAATTGGGACACTGGCCAGCCCGAAGGAGAATTCTGGATGGAACGTCCACGCGTCGGTAAATGGGTTTTCAGGGTGCTCTAGCCACCCGTCGGCGAGCACGATGTCGATTCGGCCATTGCCGGTGATGTCCGCGAAGCCCAGACCGTGCCCACTCGGGCCTTTGGAAATTTCATATTTGGCAAAGCGACCTGTCCCGCGCCCCTGTTCGTCGCAGATCAGTTTGTAGATGCGCTGAGGGCCGCCCGGCGTGTTGGGAAAGATCTCTGGCACACCGCAACCGTCGATATCCAAGTAGCGAATGGTTTCAATGCTGCCGATGACATCAATGTCGAAAACGGCCCATTCGTCGCCTGAACGCCCAGGGTTCTTGCGCCAGCGGAGCGTTTCGCCCCACCAAGCGCCAGTGATGATGTCACTGTAGCCATCACCGTCCACGTCGAGTGGATAGTCGGAAAAGTCATCGTAGTATTCAGTGATAGCACGCACATCGCAGATCTTGTGCTTCACCCGAAAATCTGGTCCCTCGTACCAATATTCTCCGCTGATGATGTCTTTGTGGCCATCGTTGTTGACATCGAATACGGCGCAGGCTTCGTAGGGAACATCGTCGATTTTGCGTTTGTGAAAGCTGACGTTCATTTTGAATACCTCCTTTTCCGCCTGACCCCTTGTTTGGGGGAAGGGGATTGCATATAATTGCAGGCAAATTGGACTTGGCAGTTCGAAGTGGACGGATTTCGCAAAAAGCGATTAAAGCAGGTGAAACCCATGCGCGTAACCTTCGAAGACATTCAGATTGAAGTGGATAATTCGTTCGGGTACATCGACCCGAATCCACGTTGGTCCATTGCGCCGCATAGCCACGATTATTTCGAGATACACGTCTGTACGCGGGGACGTGGCATCAACCAACTGGCGAACGGGAAAACGCTCGCATTTCAACCCGATGTCGTCTACCTCGCTCCACCTGGCGAAGTGCATGCTCAGTGGGTGGATGAACAGGCGCCAATGGAACTGTACTTCATGTCATTCCAGCTGAGTGGCATCAATCTGTCGACCATGCGGCACGTGTACTGCAAGATCCCTGCGCTCGGCAGACAGACGGCGAGTATTTACCAAATGGAGAGATCACCATCCGCCAATGAGCGGTTTTTGGCCAGCCTGAAAGCGGTTGAGCTGATTTGGCATGTCATTTCTACGGTTCGCGATCAACGTAATGCGCAATATGACGGCACGGATAACACCAAGTCAGACATTGTCGATGAGGCGCTGGCGTATATTCGCAATCGCTTTTTGGAAAATCCATCTGTGGCGCAGATTGCTGCAGCCTGTCATGTCAGTCCGCGCCATTTGGCCCGTGTGTTCCAGATGACACTCGGCGTGTCCGTGCATCAAGTGCTTGAACAGGAGCGCTTTAATTGGGCGACGGCGCAGTTGCAGCATGCGTCCGTCACTGTCCAAGCGTTGAGTGAGCGGATGAACTTCTCTTCGCCGGCGTATTTTGGACAATGGTTTAAACGTCATGCTCAGCAAAGCCCGACGACATTTCGGCACACACTTTCGACGCTGTAGCCAGTGTACGCCCTGTTCACTTCTGTGAATAAGTCAAAATTGGGTCATGAACTCGTGTTTTTGCGACATGTTTCGCCAAAGTGCTTTTTGGACTGAATCGTGTACAATAGCTGACGTGGATGTTGAAAAATGGAGTGGAGATAAGAGATGGAAAAGGCAGTTGTCATTTTAAGCGGCGGGCTGGACAGCACAACATGTATGGGATTGGCGCAGGCTGCCGGATACGAGGTATACCCCCTGACGTTTGATTACGGGCAACGGCATGATATCGAATTGGCATGCGCACGCAAAGTTGCAGCACATTACAAGGTGAAAAGCCATCCAGTCGTGAAACTGGATTTTCTGCGTCAAATCGGCGGCAGCGCGTTGACTGACGAGAACATCGACGTTCCTCATTCGGGTGTAGCCACAGATGAAATTCCCATCACGTATGTACCTGGGCGCAACCTGTTGTTCTTGTCCATGGCTGCGTCGTATGCGGAAGTGATTGGCGCAACGGCCATCTACATCGGCGTAAATGCCCTGGATTACAGTGGTTATCCCGATTGTCGGCCGGAATTTATCGAGCAGGTGCAAAAGACGCTGGCAGTCGGGACGAAGGCAGGCGTTGAAGGCGAGCCCATTCGCATTGAGACACCGCTGTTGCACTGGACCAAGGCAGAAATCATCCAACAGGGGATGGCCATTGATGTGCCGTACGAATTGACTACCAGTTGCTATGAGGGCAAAGCGGAAGCTTGTGGCGAATGCGACAGCTGTCGGCTTCGTTTGAAAGGTTTTGCCGAGGCGGGTTACCAGGATCCAATTCCGTATCGCAATTTATCCTCATCGTGATAGCCGGATTGCCCCACGCATCGCGTTTCGCGGATGGCGACCACACAACGCGTCGTGCAGGTACGTCACCAAATGGCCTGTCGTCGGTGATTTCGCCGCTTAGGCTTGGAAGACCTTGATGAGGCGCCAAGCCTTTTCGATTTGTTTACGTTGTTGTTCATCTGCACTCATGTAGTCCTGCAAAAATGTTTGGCAGTCCGTGTGCATGCGCATGAACAGAATAAAACGGGCTTCTTCGCGCGACAGGGTCAAAGTCGTCCAACCGTTGTCCGCTTTTTTCGTATTTTGTTCGGCTGAATGATTGGGCTCTTCATCATTGAGCATGAGCGACGTTGGCGTGACATCCAGCGCTGTAGCAAGTTGTTTCAGAACCGCTTCGTCGGGTTGGCGCCGATTTGTTTCGTACATGGCGATGGTGCTGGTGGATACACCAACATGTCCCGCCAGTTTGGCTTGGGTCAACCCGCGTTCTTTGCGCAGTTGGGCAATGCGTTCACCGGTTGTCAGCATCGTTGCTCACCTCGATTGATTCATCATCTGTATTGACCATGTGGAACGCCGTCATCGTCAGACGTTGTAACATGGCTTCCCGGGCGGGAACTGGCAATTGCACTTCTTCCATCGCCTCTCGCATGCAAGCGAGCCACGCCCGCGCGTGCGCGGGTGTGATGGGAAAGTGAAGATGGCGCATGCGCAACATCGGTTGCCCTCGGTGTTCTGTATATAAGCGTGGTCCGCCAAACAGCTGTGACAAAAACCAGAATTGGCGTAAGCGCACTTCGTCGAATGACGGTGGAAAGAGCGGACGCAGCAGTGTATCGCGCGCTACGCGCGCATAAAAAGCATCCACGAGTCGCGCGATGGTGGTTTCACCGCCGATGGCTTCGTAAACAGTCTGTGGTTTGTCCGGCATGAAAATCCCTCCTCATCTTGAAACACAAAGAGAACGACCCGTTTACAGCATAGCTGATTTTCAGAGTGGATGTCAGCTGTTGAAGAAAAACGTCGTGATCGACAGAATGATGCCGAATTTGGACGGGAAAATGGTCAAGCGTTATACTGGGTGTGTATATCCGGAGGAGCAAGATGCGGCTTTTGCCGCTTTTCGGACATGGGGAAGCAGTACATGTATCCATTTGTTTTTAAGGAGGGGCATGGATTGAATCTACATGATAAAGCACACGAACTGGTGCGAAACATCCGCGAATCGGACGCCTACATGCGGGCAAAGAACGCCAAGCAGGCGATTGAACAAACGCCGTCCACGCTTGAGATGGTACAGGATTTTAAGCGCCGTCAATTGCAACTGCAGGCGAAACAGATGATGGGGCAGACCGTCACCGAAACGGATTTGAGCCAGCTCCAGCAACAGAGTGAAGTGATTTCACTCAATCAGGATGCCCGAACATTTTTACAGGCAGACAGGGAGTTACAGGTATTGATGATGGACATTCAGAAAATATTGACTGATGTCATGGATGAGGTCAGTTTGTTTTCATTGGAACAAATGTATGAGGAAATGGGGCGTTCCCAATGAAGGTTACATACCATGGACAATCCTGCTTTATCATCGAAAATGAAGCGCATCGCATCATTGTCGATCCGTTCCTGAGCGGCAACCCTAATGCATGTATCACACCGGATGACGTCGATGTTTCTCATGTGCTTTTGACACATGGGCATGCGGATCACGTGCTCGACGCCGAGGCCATCGCTCGCCGATGTGACGCGGTCATCATCGCGCCGAATGAGCTTGCGAACTACTACGGGGACAAGGGATTGAATATACATCCGATGCACCTTGGCGGCAAGCACGATTTTCCGTTTGGTCGCGTCAAATTGACTTTGGCGTTTCACGGTTCCGGCATCGAGACGGAAAATGGGTTCATTTATGTAGGGCCGCCTTGCGGATTTCTCATCACAATGGGCGGCAAGACGCTTTATCACGCCGGAGACACTGGTCTGTTTGGCGATATGAAAATCATTGGACAGTTGAATGACATTGATGTGGCGCTGCTGCCCATCGGCGACAATTTCACGATGGGTCCTGAAGACGCCTTGTTGGCGGCGGAATGGGTGCGGGCGAAGCATGCCATTCCCATGCATTACAACACGTTCCCCTTGATTGCCCAAGACGGGGTTCAGTTCGCGAGCGATTTGAAGGCGAAGGGCATTGACGGCATCGCGCTCAAAGTGGGCGAAAGCGCCGAGTTCTAAGACGTATGCGGCAATGTCATCAGGAAAATAAAGGATCAAACTGCAAAAACAGTCCCGTTCACCTGCGTGGCGAACGGGACTGTTTTTGCAGTATCCAGACTGATTAGTGCGCTTTATCGGACATTTTGACCATGACGCTGGCAATCGCCCGACGTTCTTCTTCGCTGCCACAGTCCCACATCTCTTTCAGCAGGCGCTGCTCGTCGTTCTTTGGATCCACTTTATCCGCCAAAAACTCGCCCATTTTCGAGGCCACATTCGTGATTTGGTCCTCGCTGAAGCCCATCGACTCAGCCCGGTCGATATGCTCGCCCAAAAATTCGCGCCACTTATCAAAATTGTTCAACACACCCATTTGCTAAACCCCTCCTTGACGAATGCTGTGTACCCCTACAATGTGCCGCATCATGGGCGGCGGTATGCGTGGGCAATTGCGGAAGTCTGTGATGAAAAGAATGCACAAAGCGCGGTTGTTTTGCATATTCCCGCAAAGACAAGCATACAAGTGGACAAGAAAAGAAACAGGAAGGGGCATGCGCATGCGTCGCAAAATCAGCAATGTGGCCAATGGCCGTGAAAAAGCATTTGTTTATACCTGCGCACTCGTGGCATTATCTGTTTACGCGGTTCCGCGCCTACCGCAAATGACGCATGGGTTGGCAGGGACATTCACTGTGCTATGGTTATTGTTTGTCGCGCTGTGTGTGGGGGCAAACCTCTACTTTTTAATCGGTGCAGACAAGGAGCGCAAGCGATTGCTCGATGCGCGAACAACTGGCGCGCGCGCTTCTGTGCCAGAGGAAGCGCAGATGCGCCAAGTTCGCGGTTGATGCCTGTCAAACTCACTTGGCGCTGCGCGTCAACCAGACGACAAGGCCGATGGCGCAAACGAGACAAAGTAGAATGGATCCAATCGGATCCAACGTGCCATTCAAAAACTCGCCATGCATGAACATTACTCCTCTTTTTCAAATAACTGGTCGGTTTGCAGCGATGTGCCGCGTGTGCGATGATTGCGCAGCGCATTGCTGACGTCCGGTTCTAACATCCTGCCTCGAATGATGATATCCTCGCCAAAGCGATTGCGCAATGTGTCCGTCACTTTGGTCAATTTTTTCAATTTCTGCATGTGTGTAAATTCCGCCTTAAGGTCATCTGCGCCAAATAACTCCGTCTGTATGCTTGTTTTTGCAGTATCCTTGGCCGCCAAATCACAAAGCGCCACACCAAGTAGGCGAACAGGCCGATTCATCTGCCAGTTTGATTGTAACAGCATCTTCGCGTATTGATAAATATGTTCTGTCAAATCGGTCGCATAGGGCATGGTTGTGCGTCGCGTGATGGTGTTTCGATTCGCATAGCGAATGGTGATGGCGACGCTTCGGCCGACGGCTTGATGCTTGCGCGCGCGTCGCCCGACTTGGTCCGCCAAATTGAGCAGGATGCGCTGAAGCGCCTCTAGTGTGGCGACATCTTCGGGGAGTGTGACAGAATGTCCGACACTTTTTGCCGGTTTCCGCTCGTTTGAGACCGCTCTTTCATCCTGCCCGCATGCCATCGCTTTGAGGAAAACGCCGCGAACGCCAAACGCCGTGCGCAATCGATTTGCGTCGCAGGCAGCCAATTGGCCAATCGTGCGAATGTTCATAGACCAGAGTTTTTTGGCCGTTTGCTCGCCGACACCATGCATTTCTCCGACGGGCAAGGGCCAAAGCACGCGGCGGAAGTTGTCTTGTCCAATATAGATGATGCCCAGTGGTTTTTTTAGATTGCTGCCCATCTTCGCAAAAAATTTGCAGTCTGCGACGCCAATGGAGCAGGGGAGTTTGAGTTCTTCTAGAATCGTATCTTGAATAGTGTTTGCAATCTGTACACTGTCGCCAAATTGCCGACTGCCTGTGACATCGGCATAGCATTCATCAATGCTGACGATTTCGACTAAAGGCGTAAATCTTCGCACAATGTCAAATACTTTTCTTGAATACGAACGATACAGCGAAAAATCGGGCCGAATCAAGATGAGTTCCGGGCAGATTCGCAACGCTTGCGGGACTGTCATCGTTGTGCGCACGCCGCGTGCGCGCGCTTCATAGCTAGCGGTCACAATCACACCGTGTCGCGTCTCGGGGTTACCTGCTACGGCAATTGGCCGATGTGCGTATTGTCTCGGGTCGTTCGCGCTGTGACAGGCTGCATAAAACGCGTTCATGTCAATGTGGAGAATCTGCCGCACCGATGCCATGAGAAAGTCTCCCTTCTTCAATCAGTTTAATAGAGCGATGCGCGTGATACTACCCCGCGCCGAAAAGTGGCATGAACACATTGGCAATTTGGATGTGGAATGTAGGAGGATTTTACCATTGAAAGAACAGCGCCTGATGCGCATTCGTGAACTGGTCAGCCAATTTGAAATCGAAACACAAGAGGAACTTGTCCATGCGTTGGAGCAGTCTGGCCTCAATGTCACGCAGGCAACCATCTCCCGTGACATCAAGGAACTGCAGTTGATTAAAGTCGTCGGATCGAACGGCAGGTATAAATACGCGATTCCATATGTGGCATCGGCCATCACACTTGACGGATTGCGCCGCAAGCTTGCAGATGTCTTTGTGTCGCAGGCGCGCGCGAAAAACTTGGTCGTCATCAAAGTGTTGCCCGGAAATGCCCAGGCCATCGGCGCGATGATTGACAGTATGAATTATCAGGGGCTGCTTGGCACCATTGCCGGAGATGACACCATCTTGCTCGTTTGCGCGGACGATCCCGATGCAGTGCGACTGCTGGACGCTTTGCTCGGAGAACACTGATGCGGCAAAAGATGCCGACTTCATAGGGTGGGATAGACGTATGCCGCTTTACCAATCCATTTTAGACCTTGTTGGCAACACGCCAATTGTTCGTCTCAATCGCGTTGTAGATGACAATGGAGCGAGTGTGTACATCAAGTTGGAAGGCAAAAACCCGGCGGGCAGTGTAAAGGACAGGGCGGCTTTAAACATGATTGCGCGTGCAGAGGCCGAACAGCGGCTGTTTCCGGGCAAAAGCACAGTCATTGAACCGACTTCCGGCAACACGGGCATTGGACTTGCAATGGTCTGCGCCGCGCGCAATTATCGCTGTGTCATCACGATGCCAGAGAGCGCGACCGAGGAACGTGTCAAACTGCTACGCGCCTATGGGGCGCAAGTCTATTTGACGCCTGCAAAACTGGGGATGAGCGGCGCAATTGAGGAAGCCAAGCGAATAGCGGCGCAAACGCCTGACAGTTTTGTGCCGATGCAGTTTGACAATCCAGCCAATGCTGATGCGCATCGCCAGACCACTGCTGTGGAAATCTATGAGGATTTTTCAGGCCGCTTGGACGCGTTTGTGTTGACCGCTGGCACAGGCGGAACCGTGACCGGGACAGGGGAAGAATTGAAAAAGAAAATCCCGAACCTGAAAATTTACGTGGTCGAACCGAAGGGATCACCAGTGCTGTCCGGGGGCGCGCCGGGACCGCACAAAATCCCAGGTACAGGTCCGGGATTCGTTCCCAGCATTCTCAATCGGGAAATTTACGATGAGATTTTGTTGATTGCGGATGCGGATGCGCAAAATATGGCGCGGCGTCTCGCCAAGGAAGAAGGCATTCTGTTAGGTGCTTCCGGGGCAGCGTCTGCGTTCTTTGCCGTGCAATTGGCGCAATCGATGCCGAAAGAGGCGCGTGTGCTCTGTATGGCGCCGGATACGGGTGAACGCTATTTGTCATCTGACCTGTATTGATGCTTCGACACATCGCAAAGATGGGTCTTGAGACCCATGTTGGCAACTTGCATACTTTGTATACTATAAATGTGGTGTAGATAGCGTAGTCTACACTGTACCTACAAAACCCCGATACTTTGCGTCATGCGCAAAACCTGCCGGATAGGCAGGTTTTTTTTTTCGCCGCGAGCCATTGCGGTATTTTATGTCCGGGATTTGCCTGTGGTCAAACTCGATGTTGTTTGCGATAGGCAGATGGGGGGACTTGGGATAAGTTCGTGAAGACGCGTGTGAAGTAATGAATGGAGGAAAAACCGGTCATCAGCGCGATGTCCTTGATGGAGTGATCCGTCTCAGACAGCAGTTGTCGAGCATAGGAAATCCGTTCGTTTTGCACAAACGAATTGAAGCCGATGCCTGTGGTCTGTTTGAACAGCCGCGATAGATGGCGGCTCGATACATGCAAATAATCAGCCACATCGTTCAGCGGCAGTTGGTGGGCAAGATTATCTTGGATAAATTGAATGGCGCGTTCTAAAAGCGGGTTCCCTTTCCTCGTGGGATGGATTTTCCCGCGGGTTTGGAATACCTCAAAGGCACTTGGAAATGAAGTGAGCAAACTCATGCCCAGTGCTGCCAAAGTATCGGATTGGGCAGGTCTCGCCTGGCCAGCAGCTTTGACCAGTGCCTGCCAAATCAACTGTGTAACGGTATTCTGCGCTTGCGAAACCACCACTTCATTGACAGATTTGATCCGCTCAAACTGTTCTACCCAGTTGCGCGAACTGTCTGCTTTGGCGATGTCAAACGCGACAAACAACAATTCCATCCCCGTTGCGCTTTTGATTTGATGGACGACACCGGGACGTGACAGAAACAAGGTGTCGTCTGTGAGCGCAAATTGCACTCCATCGTCGATATACAATCCTGTGCCGCTTACCACGTAACAAATCTCAAAAAACGAATGCTTGTGCAGCAAATTGTCAAGGTGCCTGTTGTCCATGCCCCAATAGTGCACGTGGAATGCAACTTGCGCGTTGTGGATATCGCGCACTTCCGTATTCAAAATATGTGATGTCTGTTCCGTTGGGAACCCCCACATCGTCATCCATCCTTGCCTGGCGGGATTGATTTGGTCTGTTTTCTACAAAAACTTGACTGTATCCTGCAAAGACGGCGGGATAGATGTATTTTACAATGAAAACGTTCACATGAATCAGGACTTGCTGGTTCACTCCACATTTGAAGGGAGATCTGGAACGGATGATCACACAAGAAGACATCGAATTTTACAAAGAGAATGGATACCTGTTGGTTCGCGGTGTATTTAACTCGTCAGAAGTCGAGGAAATGCGGACGGCGATTGACGGCATTTTGGATAGGGCGGCCAAATCCAAGTTTGACAGGTCCGCGACGTGGCAGGGAGATTATCTGCCGCCAGAGGAATTGAAAAAACTGGTACTTAAAGGATTTCACGACGTCCATTATCACGACGCCGCATTTTTGCAAGCGCTGGCGCATCCGAATATGCGCGCCGTTTTATCTGGTTTGATTGGGCCGAACGTACAGTTGCACCATTCCAAGATGCTTGTCAAGCCACCTGAAAAAGGGGCAGCATTCCCACTCCATCAGGATCATCCGTATTTTCCGCACGATAACCACTCCATGCTCGCCGCAAGTGTGCACCTTGACGACTCCGATACGGAAAATGGCTGTTTGTGCGTGATTCCGGGCTCACACAAAGAAGGGCCAATCCAACATGTAGGCAGCTATTATTTGGACCACAGGGAATACCCTTTGTCGAAAGCCACACCGTGTCCAGCAAAGGCTGGGGATGTACTGTTCTTCAGCTACTTGACGATTCACGGTTCCGACATCAACCGCAGCGACCGCGTGCGGCGGAACGTATTGTTCCAATATCGGGATCCGGCCGATCCGCCCACAAAGAAGGTGCATGTCAACTGGGGACAGGGATTGATGGTCTGTGGCAAGAACCCTGTGTTCCGGGAGTATAAACCGGATGGTCCGTCCGATATTGAATGAATCGCGGCAAGCCGCCGTGCGCTTGGTGGGACAGTGCAAATAAAGCGTGCAAATAGAGCAAGCAGATGTTCTTTGCTAAGCTTGTGTTGCGCTTTGGTCCCCCTATTGCGCACTGGCCTGATTTTGCATTGCTTGAATCACGGATTGTATCGTTGCAGCCGCCTGGGCGATATCAGAAGCTTTCTGCTGTTCGTTTTTCGCCATCTGCACGAGCGTTGTCTTCATTGTGCTGGTTTGTCGCTGTTTTGCTGCTTGTTGCAAGTGAGCAATTTGTTCTTCGACCTGATTTTGCAACCCCAGCGCGTTCTTGAGCTGTGTCAGCGCTTGTGCGACGTCAGCTTCAGGCGCACTCAGCGTTGTATCGTCGGTGGTGGCTGTCAAATCGGAAAAGTTTGTGATGTAGGTCTGTACCACCGAACTCAGTTGATTCTGAGCCGCTTTATCCCTGTTGGTGGCCGTATGATAAGCCGTCAACGCGTTTTGCAACTGTGTCTGCCAACGTGGTGTTGTCGATTTGGCAGGTGCAGTGACCCCTGTCGATTTGGGTGCTGTCGCAACCTTTTTGGCAGGGGCTTTTTTAGGTGTGCCACTCACGGCAGGCGTGGTGTTCTTCTCCTTATGTATCGGTGCAACCCCAGTCGGTATATGGATTGTGTCGTTTGTGTTGTTCGTGCGTGCAAATCCACTTGTATTGTTTGCTTTAGGTGCGATTTTGTCTGTTGACCTTCTTGCTTTCGGTGAGGTGTTTGGCAAATTCTCCGTCGATTTTTCCCCTGTTGTCTCGCGCGATTGAACGGATGAAGGTGGCGCCTTCTGTTGGTATTTGTCAATCGCCTGTTCGAACTGCGTCACAATTTGATTCAGGTTTGTCATTGCCTGTTTGGCATCGATATTCGCTGGTTTTTTTGTATTCGCCTTGATAGGTGGCATATATTCGTTCTTGTCATGTGGATGGTATTGTTTTTGTTGTTTATTAAAAAATTGTGAAATGTGTCCTGTGCCTGTGTGTATCACACAATCTGCATACGCCACATGTGCACTTGTGCCCAAAATACCAGCTGTGAACAAGGACAGCATAGATAATAGGACAGGCTTTTGCATGGATACACCTACTCTCCTACAAAATCATGGAAGCACTCCACAAAGGACATGCACTATAAGAATGCACGATTTTTGGCCGACGCTCAAACTTATATTTCTGCATCGCCGTTAAAATTCCTGTGGAAAGTCGTAGGGATCGGCTTTTTCATCAAAGTACATAGACCACCGTGCGTGATGCATCCTGCACCAGCAGAACCCTGAAAGTGCCAGTCAATCGGGCATTGCGGATGGCGCAGCACCAAGGCGCAGTATGATTTTCAGGGTCGGCGCGAATAGATTTTCAACAGCCATGCCGGGCGATTACCCAATCAAGCAACACATTCCATGAGTACACTACAGCATCTCGTGAAGGGGGTGCTTCCATGTACGGAGCATTCGGTGGTTACACGCGCTGGGCTGTTGTGTTTTTGATTATCTTTGTACTTTTCTTCCTCTTAGTTCCAGCTTACGGTGCAGTAGCTCCATCTTGTGGTTGTGGCGGCGGTGCAGGCATCGGCGCTTATTAATTTTTGAAGGGGTGCCGAGTGTTATCGCATCTGCATGCGGCTACGGTACAACTAAACAGGAAATGGAAGAGCCGAATCGGAATGATTCGGCTCTGTGATTGACCATCTGTGGGCATTTGTATTTTCGTTCTGACACCGCGTGGTTATTTCTGATTTGTCAGTTCTTCTTGAGGCTGTCGCCTAATCGCCGCTTGACGCAGCTTTTCCACAGCATAGGCAAACACAGCCGCTGCTGCGAACAAGAGGAAATGTTCCAACTGGTGTCCGAATCCTGCTTTGAAATCAATCAAATTGGGCAGAAACACCAGCAGTATCACCACTGCGCAAATGTAAATCAACATCACATTGCGACCGACGGTGGACTTCATGAAATCACCTCGTGATCTTTCGTCGACGAGAAATTGTCCCTCGCTGTGACGCGGGTCCACCAAGCGATTTGAAGTCCGACAAGCGCGCCAGCCAACAAGTAAAGCCCATGTGTCAGCGCGTGGTGCAGCGAGCTGGTTTCCGACCAACTGGCGACACCCGGCCACAACGCTGTGACAATGGCCATCAGCGCAATGACGAGTGTGATTGGAATTTGCACCATGGTTGCATCCGTCCTCCCTGAGATATGACCCTCGACAATGATTTTTACAAGTTTGGGCGGTTTTGCGAGAGGTTAAACATATCCCAGCAAACACAGGTAAACGGTTTGTTCACAGGTTGAGTTGACGGAACTGGCCGACGACCTCCGTCGTGTCCAGAATGGTCATAAACGCGTGTGGGTCTACAGCGCGGACAATCTCCTTCAAGTCGCTCATCTCCAAGTGTGTCATCGCACACAAAAGCACGCCACGCTCCGTATGGGTGTATGCGCCAGAAGCCGGGATGATGGTGCTGCCACGGACCAGGCGTTCGCCTATCGCCTTGGCGAGAATTTCTGGTTGAGCTGTGACAATCAGCGCAGTCTTGCGATGCTGAAAATGCATCAATGCGCTGATGACGCGGGAACTCGCGAACATGGAAACGAGCGTGTACATCCCAGCAGGCACGCCAAACACGAAGACAGACAGGAGGACGATGACGACATTGATGATGAATCCGGTGGAACCTACACTTTTTCCCGTCAAGCGGTGGATGACGAGACTCAGGATGTCTGTGCCGCCCATGGAGCCGCCGACGCGTATCACCATCCCAGAGGACAAACCAGCAAGCACGCCGCCGTACAAGCCCATGAGGAGCGGATCGTTGACGGTTGTAAAATGGAGATGCACCGCATCTGTAAACACGGAAAAACCGATGATGGCAATGCCGGTGAGCAAGATAAACTTCTTCCCTAGATATCGATAGCCCAGCAGGAACAAAGGGATGTTGAAAATAAAAAAGAGCGTGCCCAGTCCTATAAAATGCAGATAGTGGTGAATGATCTGTGCGACGCCGGTGATGCCTCCCGCTAAGATGTGAGCTGGGCTTAGGAAGTTATTTACGGAAATCGCGCCGATAAAATCAGCGACAATGACGACCGCGATGCGCCAAGTCCAGTCGAGTATAGGATGGTTTGGTGAATTCATGCGCATCAATTGTCGTGTCGCAGAATTGACCTTCGCGGGATTGACTTTCATAAAAACTGAACGCTCCTTCATTTTCATATGTCTCCTAGGCATCAGTGTACACTTGTTTTGCGTGATCGAATCAAGCGAAGTTCGGTTAAAATGAAAATAGACCGCCATGCGTGATGCATCCCGCATCAGCAGAACCATGAAAATACAAGTCAATCAAGGCATCGCGGATGGCGCGGCACCAGGGTATCGACTTTGTTCCCAAGGTAGTAAGAACAAATGCCGCCATCCTGAAAACAAAGTCGTCACCGGGCATTTTCGCCGACGCAAGGCGCAGCACATTTGGCGGTGATATGGCTGTTCGACTTGACGGAGGAACAAATTTGGCAACCAAGCATCAACAAATTCTCGATTATATCGATTCACTGCCGCCAGGGGCGCAGATTTCCGTGCGCAAAATTGCGCGTGTGCTCGATGTTTCGGAAGGGACTGCCTATCGCGCCATCAAAGAGGCTGAAGCCGAGGGCTTGGTGAGCACGATGGATCGGATTGGCACCGTCCGCATTGAGCGCAAACAAAAGCAACAGATTGAACGTCTGACGTTTGCGGAAGTGGTCCGCATTGTCGAAGGCACTGTGCTTGGCGGGCGAAATGGCCTGCACAAATCGCTGGGGCGCTTCGTGATTGGCGCAATGCAGACGGACGTCATTGTCCGCTATTTGAATCCTGGCAGTCTGATGATTGTCGGCAATCGAGAGCAGGTCCAACATCTGTCGTTAAAGCATGGCATGGCTGTGTTGATCACCGGTGGATTTACGGCCTCCTCGACGGTCGAACGACTGGCAAACGAGTATGATCTGCCGCTTATCTCCTGTACATATGACACATTTACGACCGCGATGCTGATCAATCGCGCGTTGTACGATCGGCTGATCAAAAAAGATATTTTGTATGTGGATGATGTGGTGCGAAGTCAGCAATTGAGCACTTTGCGCGTGAATCAAACGGCGCGCGACTATTATCGCTTGGTGGCTGAAACAGGCCATTCACGCGTCCCTGTGTTGGATGACGCGGGGAAATTAGTGGGCATCGTCACGGCGCGGGACATGACGGAGTCGGTGGACGATGCGCCGATTGCCTCGTATATGACACGCAACCCCGTCACTGTGACGCCGAAGACGACGATTGCCTCTGCTTCCCACAGGATGGTTTGGGAGGGTGTCGAGTTGATGCCGGTTTTGCGCAATCGGCAATTGGTTGGCGTCCTGACGCGGCAGGATGTCATTCGCGCCTTGCAGATGATGAATCGCCAGCCGCAAGTGGGCGAGACGGTCGAAGATGTCATTGTCCGTGAGTTTGCCGAGGTGGTCACACCCGATACGACGCTGATTCGCGGCGAAGTGACCCCACAGATGACGACGAGCGGGGGAACCTTGGCCAGCGGCGCGCTGACGACACTGATTCACGAGGCTGCGCGCGTGTGCCTGCGCCGCGTGCGCAAAGTGGAAATAGTCGTGGAGAATCTGACGATGTACCTGCTCAAACCTGCGGCGGTGGACACCCGCATCGAAGCGGTCGCACAGGTGCTTGATTTTGGTCGACGCTACGCGAAAGTCGAGGTCGTGGTGCGGGAACGGGCGGATGAGGTCATCGCCAAAGCGCTCTTGACGGCCCAATGGATTGAGAGGTGAGATGATGTGCATGATTTTGTTCATTTGCACGTGCACAGCGCGTATTCGCTGCGGGAAAGCACATTGCGTTTGGAAGAGATGATTGCGGATGTGGCAACCTATGAGATGTCAGCGGTGGCTTTGACCGATACAAACGCGATGTATGGCGTTGTTCCGTTTTACCAAGCGGCCAAGCGTGCGGGCGTGCAGCCGCTGATTGGCGTTCAGTTCGACGTTCAACTGGAGGCGGTCGATCCGTCGGCCATGCGAATGCGCGGGAAATTGGCCGAGGGGATGGACAGGGCGGTCGTGATCGCCCGCAATCTCGATGGATACCGAACGTTGACGAAGCTTGTGACACAGGCGCGGCAGCGCCATGTGCAGCCGTTTATCACCTTGGATGAGTTGGCGGTAGGGGCAAGCGATGTGATTTGCCTGGTCGGCGGCGGCGAGTCGTTGCTCTTGCGCCAGTTTGCTGCGGCGGAAATGGAACAGGCGGCGCTGCACTTGACCCGTTGGGCCAACGCCTGCGCACAGGGTCAACTGTATGTCGATGTGCAACAACATCAACTGCCGTTGGAACAAAGCGGGTTGCCGCGGCTCTTGGAGACGGCAAAACAGCTGGACATTCCCTTGGTCGCCACAAACGATGTGCACTATCGGCGCAACGAGGATGCTGCTTTACAGCGGGCGTACGCCAAGCTGGAGTTCACCGATGCAGATGCGCGCTGGCCGAACGATCAGTTTGCGTTCGTCAGCGGCGAGGAAATGGCTGCCCGTTTTGCCCAATTGCCTGCCGCCATAGAGAATACAGCGGCGATTGCCGATATGTGCAATTTTGAATTCCCGCCATTTCAGGTGCGGATGCCCATTTACCCGACCAAGGATGGCCGTGCGCCGGATGTCGTGCTGCGCGAAGCGGCGACGGCGGGGGCCAAGCAGCGGTTTGGCGAGCAGTTGCCAGAGCATGTCGCGGCGCGATTGCAAACTGAGTTGGATATCATCTGTGAAATGGGATACGCCGATTATTTTCTTGTGGTGGCGGATTTTATCCGTTTTGCCCATCAAGCGGGCATCTCCACCGGACCAGGGCGCGGTTCCGCGGCAGGGAGCGTCGTAGCTTATGCCCTGCGAATCACCGATGTCGATCCCGTCGCAAACCAGCTTTTGTTTGAGCGTTTTCTCAATCCGGCGCGCGTGTCTTTACCTGATATTGACACCGATTTTGAGTATGAACGCCGGGGCGAGGTCATCGCTTACGTCGTTCAGAAATACGGTGTGGCGCATGTTGCGCAGATTGGCACGTTTGGCACATTGGCGGCTCGGGCAGCGGTGCGGGACGCAGGGCGGATGTTGCAGGCTGACGGGGCGCTCATCGACAAGTTGGCGAAAATGATTCCTGGTGTGCCGGGCATGACGCTCGCCAAGGCGCGTGAGGAAGTGCGGGGGATGAACAGCTGGCTTGGAACAGACGCAGCGGCCAAACAGCTATTTGACACCGCGTCCGCATTGGAAGGGCTGCCACATCACACGTCGACGCATGCGGCTGGCGTGGTCATCTCTCCGGACAAATTGACTGATTGGTTGCCGCTTGAGCAGGGGGCCGACAACATTCCAGTGACCCAGTACCCAATGGCCGACGTGGAAGCTCTGGGGCTGGTGAAGATGGATTTTCTTGGGCTGCGCAAGCTCACGTTGATGGATAACTGCATGCAGAGCGTAAAGGCGCGCCAGGGGCAGCAGATAGATTGGCGCGCAGTTCCGGAAAACGACGCCAAAACACTTCAAATGCTGACGCGCGGGGAGACCAACGGCGTGTTTCAGTTGGAATCGCCGGGGATGCGGCGGGTGTTGCGGCAAGTGCAGCCGACCACGTTGGATGATATTGTTGCGGTCATCTCACTCAACCGTCCGGGGCCGATGGAGAACATCCCGTTGTTTGCAGACACGAAGCATGGCAAGACGCCGCTGCGTTTTCCGCATCCTGATTTGGCGCCGATTCTCCGCGACACGTACGGCGTCATTGTCTATCAGGAGCAAATTATGCAAATTGCTTCGCGCATGGCTGGCTTTACGTTGGGCGAGGCCGATTTGCTGCGGCGGGCGGTCAGCAAGAAGAAACGGGAGATACTTGCGCAAGAGCGGGAGCGGTTTGTGCGCGGTTGCGTGACACGCGGCTATGAAGAGCAGGTGGCCAACGATGTCTATGATTTGATTGTGCGGTTTGCAGATTACGGTTTTCCGCGTTCCCATGCGGTAGCATATGCGGTATTGGCCTACCGGACGGCGTACCTGCGCGCGCATTATTTGGCTGATTTTTTGGCCGCGCTGATGACAATGGCGATGGCGTCCACCGACAAAATCCGCACTTACACGGAGGACGCTAAGCGGCATCAGATAGTGGTTCGTCCGGCTTGCGTACAACAGAGCCAGCGCGGTTATTCGGTGGATGCCGACGGACAGATCCGCACAGGGTTGTTGGCCATCCGCAATGTCGGCGAAGGCGCGGTCGAAAGCATCATCGAAGCCCGTGAGGCGCAAGCGTTCACTTCCCTGCGGGATTTTCTTGAGCGCGTCAACACGCGTGTCGTCAATCGCAAGGCCGTCGACAGCTTGCTTGCGGCAGGCGCGCTCGACAGCTTTTTCCCAGAGCGGGTGAGCGCGCACGCGAAAGCGCAGATGCTTGAAGAGGCGCAGCGGTTGGCTGATGAAAATCGCCAGTTTGCCGGGCTCGGTCTCCTGTTGGATACGAGCGGAAAAACAGCCGTCCAGGCAGCGCGGCAGGAAGTGTTGTACATTCGTTACCACCAAGCGGGCGCGGGTGATAAACAGACGTTAAAGCGCATTGAACAGGTACTGTCGTCTAGTCCTGGTCGCGTGTCGGTCGCATTATATGATGGTGCGACTCGCCGCATTCGCCTGCTTGGGGACAAGTGGAACGTCACGCTGTCGCCAGAGGTGATGACATTGCTGGAGGACATCGTCGGCATTGGCAATGTCAAAGTTGGCGTGAAGCAGCCTGTCTAAGCAGCCCTGACCTGCAAACTTTCGCGTGATTGTGGGGACTGTTAAGAAAAGGGAGTCATAGATTGGCCAGGCAACTCGTAGGGTGGAAGACAGGGGGAAATCACATGGCCCACAGCGTGATCGAACAATTGCAAAAAAGAGGCGTGGAACTGGCGGACATCGCCAGCATCGTGTATGAGCTGCAGGCGCCTTACCATCCGGATTTGACGGTTGGTGACTGCCTGAAAAGCGTGCAGCAGGTCCTGTCGAAGCGCGAGGTGCAGCACGCGATTTACACGGGGCTTGCCCTGGATTTGCTGGCGGAACAAAAGGCGTTGCCTGAACCGCTGCAGAGCATCATGGAAAAGGATGAGCCGCTGTATGGCGTCGATGAAATCGTCGCTTTGTCGGTGACGAATGTTTACGGTTCCATCGGGCTGACGAATTTCGGGTATTTGGACAAAACCAAGCTGGGCGTCATCGGGAAGCTGAATGCGCACGATACGCAAATTCACGTGTTTTTGGATGATCTCGTCGCTTCCGTAGCAGCGGCTGCCGCAGCGCGAATTGCCCATCAACATCACGCTTCGTCCTACAATGACGTGGCTGACGATGCGCTGGATCAGGGTGTGTGAGTGTATCTGCACTTTTGAAACAGCGCCTTCATTCTGGCGAGTGGACATGGAGGATAATGGAACCTGGTTACTCACTGCCGCAAGATTGTGTTATGGTATTGAGCGAACGCATTTCAGACGACGTGTGTTTCGCTTGTCTGTGACATGCTATAATGCGGGAAAGACCGCCATGCGTGATGCGTCCGCACCAACAGACCGTGAAAATACCAGTCAATCAGGGTATCGCGGATGGCGCGGCACTAGGTAGCGCATTATTTTAGGGTAGAATTTCAGTGATTGCTAGGAGCGGATGACCATGTGGACTGTCATCTATATCGCGCCTTCCGCCCGCCAGGCGGACCATATTAAGGACAAGCTGACAGAAGAAGGGTTCCTAGTGAAAGTAAAGGAAGCGCGCGGAGCGAAGCAACAGTTCGAGATACTCATTCCAGAGACCGAACTGGACGAGGGACAAGAGGTACTGAAAGACGTCTTGCATTCCTCTTTCTGACAATGAGGTGGAACAGTGTTAAAGGACTTGTTTTACAAGCGTCGACACTATGCCACATTGGGAAAAACCACGGAAAAGGAACCAACGCCGTCTACAAGCGTTGAAAAGGATATTCCCAAAGGGTTGGTGCGCAAGTGCGATGCGTGTGGCAATCTCTTGATGGCCAAGGAACTGCATAAACACGCTCATACGTGTCCGGAATGCGACTACCACTTTCGGGTGGATGCGCACACCCGCGTCGCGTTGACGTTGGACGAGGGCTCATTTCAAGAGCTGGATAGCACCATCAGCTCCGTCAATCCGCTCGGGTTTCCAGACTACGAGGAAAAACTGGCCAAAGCGCAGAAATTGACCGGTTTGACGGAGGGCGTTGTGACGGGCGAGGGCACCATCGACGGCTTGCCTGTGACCATCGGCGTGATGGATCCCAGTTTTATCATGGGCAGCATGGGCTCTGCCGTCGGCGAGAAATTGGCGCGCGTCATGGAACATGCGGCTAATACGCGAAAGCCGCTTGTGTTGTTTACAGCTTCTGGCGGCGCGAGGATGCAAGAGGGCATCCTGTCGTTGATGCAAATGGCCAAGACGAGCATGGCGTTGCGCCGCATGGATGATGAACAGGTCTTATTTATATCAATTATCACTCATCCGACGACAGGCGGCGTCAGCGCCAGTTTTGCAAGTTTAGGCGATATCATCATCGCTGAGCCCGGCGCGATGTTCGGGTTTGCAGGCCGCCGCGTGATCGAACAGACCATTCGTCAAAAGTTGCCGGATGATTTTCAGACGGCGGAGTTCAATTTGAAGCATGGTCTGGTGGATAAAGTCGTTCATCGCAAACAGTTGCGGGCGACGCTCGCGACCCTTGCCCGGATTCACGCTGCAAGGGGGTGGGCGGATGGCGAATGATCTCGACTTCGAAAAGCCCGTCGCGGAGTTGAAAAACAAGATTGAAGAACTGCGCGTCTTCATGGAGAAAAACGGGCTTGATTTGTCTGGGGAACTGCACAAGTTGGAAGCCCAACTGGCCGTGTTGACGGAGTCCACGTATAGTCAATTGTCGGCGTGGCAGCGCGTTCAGATTGCGCGCCAGCAAGGGCGGCCAACAACCCTCGACTACATCAAGGGCATTTGCACAGAGTTTGTCGAATTGCACGGGGATAGAAACTTCGGTGACGACAAGTCGATTGTCGGCGGGATAGGTTTGATTGGCAATCGTCCGGTGACCATCATTGGCCATCAAATTGGACGTGATACGAAGGAAAATATCCAGCGCAATTTCGGCATGGCGCACCCCGAGGGGTATCGCAAGGCTTTGCGCCTGATGCGGCAAGCCGAAAAATTCGGCAGACCGGTCGTGTTCTTCATCGACACCAAGGGTGCGTATCCCGGCATGTCGGCAGAGGAACGCGGGCAAAGCGAGGCCATTGCGCGCAATTTGATAGAAATGGCGGGTTTGAGGACGCCGACCATTTGTTTTGTCACCGGCGAGGGCGGTAGCGGCGGCGCACTCGGTCTGGGGATCACAGATAGGGTGTACGTCCTTGAGTATGCTTGGTATTCTGTCATTTCCCCAGAGTCTGCAGCGGCCATCCTGTGGAAGGACAGCGCGCTTGGGCCGAAAGCGGCCGAGGCGATGCGCATCACTGCGTACGATTTGCTCGAATTGGGCATTGCGGATGAAGTGATTCCCGAACCGAAGGGTGGCGTGCAAAAGCAGCCGGAAGTCGCCATTCAGGCGGTGCGTGCAAAAGTCATCGAGAGTTTGCAGGAACTCACGAAAAAGCCTATTGATGAACTGCTGGCTGAGCGCTACGATAAATATCGGGATATGGGAGAATACGCCCAACTGTAGCGAAGCGGTGTCCACCCAGGTGGTGGACATTCCGCTTTTTGCTTTGTTTAACGTGTCGCGCAAGGTTCTTCAAAGAATCAACAACAGCAAGAGCAACAACAAGAGAAAAGTATCTGAAAAAAGAGAGGTCTTAGCATGAGGAAAACAAAGATTGTTGCAACGATTGGTCCTGCCAGCGAGTCTGTGGAAATGTTGACGCGCTTGATAGAGGCTGGTCTTGACGTTGCTCGTCTTAATTTTTCACACGGTACATATGATGAGCACGCTGAACGCATTCGCCGCATCCGCGAGGCTTCGGCAAAAGTCGGCAAGCATGTGGGCATCATGCTTGACATTAAAGGTCCAAAAATTCGCACAGGGAAAATTCAGAACGGTCAAGTGGAATTAGAGGACGGCGCGGAAATCACGCTGACGATAGATCCGGTTGAAGTGGGCACGGCAGAACGCGTTTGGATTTCTTATGAAGGTTTGGTGGAAGACGTCTATCCAGGCGCGCCGATTCGCATTGACGATGGCTTGATTGGCCTCGAAGTCATCGATGTCAAAGGTCACGACATCCGTTGTAAAGTCACCAATGGCGGCACGTTGAAGGACAATAAAGGCATCAATGTGCCAGGCGTGACGCTGCGTATTCCCGGCGTGACGGAAAAGGATAAGAATGACATCATCTTCGGTGTCGAGCAAGGTGTCGACATGATCGCCGCATCCTTTGTGCGCAAAGCGGGCGATGTGCTCGAAGTGCGTCGCATTCTCGAAGCGCACAATTATTATGCGGACATCATTTCCAAGATTGAAACCCAAGAGGGCATGGAGCGCCTGGAGGAGATCTTGGAAGTTTCCAACGGCATGATGGTTGCCCGCGGCGATTTAGGGGTGGAGATTCCGACCGAGGAAGTGCCGCTCGCGCAAAAGCGTATCATTGCGCTGTGCAACAAATACGGCAAGCCGGTTATCACCGCAACGCAGATGCTCGACTCGATGCAGCGCAACCCACGGCCGACGCGCGCTGAAGCGAGCGACGTCGCCAATGCCATTTTCGATGGAACGGATGCCATCATGTTGAGTGGCGAAAGTGCCGCTGGCCGCTATCCCTATGAATCTGTGGCGATGATGGCGCAGATTGCCAAGCGCGCCGAGGCTGCGCTTCACTCGCACGAGGTGGATTACCGCCACCGCACAGCGCGCACGAAGACGGTCAGCGACGCGCTCGGACATGCTGTACAGACGATGGCTGCAGATTTGGACGCAGCTGCGGTCATTACAGTGACGACATCTGGTCACACAGCGAGAGCGATTGTCAAACACCGACCGATGACAAATGTCATTGCCGCTACGCCGAGCGCTGATGTCGCGCGCCGTTTGACTGTTTCCTGGGGAATTCATCCAGTTGTCGTTGAAGTGGATACCACGACGACGGATGCGGCTTTGGAAGGCGCTGTGCAAGGCGCGTTGCAGACAGGTCATGTACAAAATGGGGATTTGGTCATCATCATTGGCGGTGTGCCTGCTGGGCAGCCTGGAACCACCAACTTCCTGAAAGTGCACACCATCGCTGAAGTGGTCGCTCGCGGCACCGGCGTCGGACAAGCCGCTATCACAGGCCGCGCTGTGGTTTCGCAGAATCCGGATGAGTTGCTCAAAAACGCGCAAGTTGGTGACATCATTGTCACCAACTCGACAGATAAGGATGTCATTGCCGCGATTGAGAAATCCGCTGGCATCATTACCACGGAAGGCGGTTTGACCTCGCATGCCGCTGTCGTCGGCGTGTCAATGGGGAAACCAGTCATTGTCGGCGCCAGTGAAGCCATCGCCAGCATTCAAAACGGCGACATCATCACGGTAGATCCGCAACGTGGGCTGGTCTACCGCGGACGCGCGCAAGTGCTTTAATCGCCATCGAGATCGAGCCGTTCAGTGAACCTGTGGGGATTTGTAAAAAAGTCCCTGGGTCATTCAAACTGATAGATTTTCACATGTTTTCTAGCCAGTGTGAAGGTTGGTATATCGCCGACTTTTACACTGGCTTCTTTGCGTGCTTGCTCTCTTCTCTCTTTTGATGGGCTTTTGAACAATCCAGCATACAGTGGATTCGATTTGAGCCGAGCAGCACAGGGGGAGATAGAGATGAGGAATAGGAGCGGGATTTATGCTTCAGTCATTACGCTCGGAGTACTGGCCGTTGGGGTCAAATTCGGAATGCATGTCTATCATCAAACGCACCAACATCACCATACGGTGATTCGAGTTGTCAAGCGCAGTTTGGTGACGCATCAAATCACGGACGATACACCAGTGCGCGTGCTGGGATTGCGGCGCTTCCCTTACCCGTATGATGCGATGTTGGCCATTTCTTCCGATGCGGACGACGAGACGCTTCGTAAATTCAACCTCATTCATGAGTTCATCAACACAAGGGAAAAAACGCCGTTTGGCTATTACGGTCTGGGGCTTCCTTTTGCCGATTCGGTGTTTATGTTCAACGGATCGAACCTTCCAAAGCCCGTAGATGTGGGCAATGCGCCCAGGTCAGAGGAGATGAGCTGGTTTCGCGGTGTATCCAATCAATCGCTCGACGCGGCGGAAATCAATCATTATATCCATGCTGGTTGGATTGACACGCTTCACTCCTATGGTGATTTTTCGCGTGTCAATCCACATCAGACGCTGTTCACGCGCCAATTGGCAAAACAGGCTGTCGATGCGCTGCAAAGTCACGGCGATACGTTGACAGTTTGGACAGATCACGGGAATCAATCGAATGTCGACGATTTTGGTTCGTTCGGGAAAGCCAAATTCTATAACTATCAGCAGGGAGCGGACCCCAAATCGCCCTACTATCACGCCAATATCACCATTCCTTACGGTGTCCGTTTCGTTTGGCCAGACGTCGCCAGCGATGTATATGGACGGACCTCAATGATATATCCGTTGACATTGCCGGACAAACAAAAGGTCTGGGGATTTTGGCGATATACATCCAGTGGGATGACGCAAGACGGTTCGCCGATTTGGGATTGGACTGTCGGTGATCTGTCACAGCAGATTACACTGCAAAAGTTAGAAGCGCTAGAAAAGAATCATGACTACTGTATCATCGCACAACATCTGGAGGCGCTCAACGCGAGACTTCCTTTGCCGCAAAATGCAATTGATGCTTTGTGGACGCTCGATCACCAATATACTGAGAAAAAGCTGCTGGTTGCCACAACGAGCCAATTGCTAAACTACAATGTCGTACAGCAATATCTGCATTACCATGTCACATATGATCACGGTAACACTGATATCCACATCGATGATATCCGTGATCCGGTGGATGGCACATTCCGCCCGACGTTGACCGATTTGCGGGGCATTACTTTCTATACATCATCGCCAGCGCGCACGGTCATTGAGATAGGGGATACACCTGTGCCTGCGTCTGACATTATGGACAATCCATCGGATAGCGTGGGTAAAAGCATCGGTATCAAATGGTTTACTTGGAGCACCAAGAATTACGTAGAGACATGAAGGCCTGCATCGCGCCAAGGCAGGATATTGAATCAGGCGCGCTGAATAACATTTGGCAGAAGACGAAGCAGCCAAAACATCAATTTGGCTCCGTTTCATCCCAAATCCTAATCTGTTTGCCGGGGAGGCGCATATCGTGGAGTTTGAGCGCGTCAATATCGAACAGTTCTTCCGGACATACTCCATCACATCATTTGCAGTCAGCAAGGATGAATCACAAATCGCATTGAGCACCAATTTGTCCGGCACCTATGACGTCTGGTCCATCTCCCCGCAACACCCATATCCCGTGCCACTGACCACAAAAGGCCAGGTGCCGCATGAGATATGCTTTAGTCCAGCGCATGATTATCTGCTCGTCTCGTTCGATCACGACGGAGACGAAAACGCCCAACTCTACGCGCTTTCACCGCAAGGTGGCGCTTTGAAACCGCTGCGTCAGGCAGAAGGGCGACGCCATATGGGCGTGATTTTGTCAGAGGATGGCAAGCGGATCTACTATACATCCGATAAAGAGAACCACTCGTTCTTGAACACGTATTTATACGACATTGAACAGGATGAGGAAAAAATCGTCTTTGCGGCAACAGGCGCGCCGACATATCTGGCGGCATTGGCGAAAGACGAATCTAGCTTCGTGACATTATCGGCGCATGCCAACACGTTTGTCACGGCTCACTTGCATCAAGGGGATGAAGTCACATCCCTTACGCCGGATGACACGGTCAGCCATGTGGTGGGATATGTGGAATACGCAGAGGATACGCTGTATCTGGCGACCAACTATGATGCGCCTTTTTCCTATTTTGCCTCGTATGATCTCGCGACTGGCGCCTTTACCAAACTGTTTGAAGCCGCTGGCATGGATGTCACGGCCTTTGGCATTGACACTTCCCGACAGGTGGCTACACTGCTGACGAGCGGTGGTGTGGAGGATAAACTGGTCGAGTTCAATTTATCGACAGGACAGGCGACTGTGTTGACGACGCCGTTTCAAACGGTGGGACAATTGCACGTGGCCGAAAGCGGCACCGTCTATGTACTCGGGCAAAGTGACATTCAACCGCGCAACATTTACGCCAGGAAGCCTGGCGGCGATTGGGATCAAATCACGCGCAACCGCATTTTAGGCGTCGAGGACGCGGAATTGTCCTCTGCAGAGACCATCAAGTATCCATCTTTTGACGGCCTTGAGGTTGAAGCGCTCATCTTCCCCGCGAATCCAGCGACAGAGAATGGCTACACTGTGATTTGGCCGCACGGTGGGCCGCAAGCTGCGGAACGCCGCGCATATCGGGCTTTCTTTCAATTTTTGACCTATTGCGGCTATCAAGTGTTTGCGCCCAACTTCCGGGGATCCACTGGGTATGGCGCCGAATTTGTCAAAATGGTCGAAGGGGACTGGGGACACGGGCCGCGTTTGGACATGGTTGAAGGCGTCGAGTGGCTGTTGCAAAGCGGCCGGGCGACGCGTGACAAGCTGTTCTTGGTCGGGGGAAGTTATGGTGGCTATATGACGCTTCTGCTGCATGGCCGTCACGCGGATTATTTTCAGGCGTGTGTCGATATTTTCGGCCCTTGCAATTTGTTCACGTTCCTCGAGAGTGTACCGGATCACTGGAAGCCTTCCATGAAGCAGTGGCTTGGGGATCCGATTGAGGACAAAGAACGTCTGACGCAAGACTCACCCATCACCTATTTGTCTGGTATGACCAAGCCAATGCTCGTCATTCAGGGCGCCAATGATCCTCGTGTGGTCAAAGCGGAGTCGGATCAGATTGTGGAAGCGCTGCGGGCGCAGGGGACCGATGTCGAATACATCGTCTTTGACGATGAGGGGCATGGTTTTTCCAAGAAAGAGAACGAGATTGAGGCTTACGGCAAAATTGTCGCTTTCTTGGACCAACATCGACAAGCTGCCGCGGATTCGGCGTTGAGTGAAGCGGCGACACAGGGTTGACTTGTAAGAAACGTAGTCCCGGCATATAATCGGGGAAAGTCGTCACGCAAAAATTGAAACATACGAAGCGTAGATGAGGAAGAGTACACACAGTCTGAACCTGTTCGGAAGATGACATCGCAATCGAAGTTGCGTGATCCTCTTCCCGCCTGAAGCGAGCTAGGGTTGGTGAAAGCCTAGTCAGGCCACTGTGTGGAATGGGCCTTTGAGCTGGATGTTTGAACGCGACGCACATGTGTGCCTGCCGTAGAGCATCTCGACTGACCTACGATATCAGGTCGACCAAGATGAACTTGGCAGAGTGCAGTGATCACATCACTGAAAATGGGTGGTACCGCGGAATCTTCCGTCCCAGCGCGTTTCGTGCAGGGCGAGGGATTCCGCGTTTGTTTTTATGGGTGTTCCATCAGTGATGTCGATGTTTGCTACGGCGCAAGGTGAGATTTGGTTACCGGGACGTAGTTGGTGAAATGCTAGATTTTAGCACGATGAAAAGAGGAGCATGATTGATGAAACGGGTGTTTTCGGGGATTCAACCTTCGGGGAATCTCACCATTGGCAATTATTTAGGCGCTATGAAGAATTTTGTTCACTTACAACATGAGGCAGATTGTCTGTTCTGCGTGGTAGATCTCCATGCCATCACGGTGCCGCAATCCCCAGAGGCACTGCGGCAAAATTCACGGAATCTCGCAGCTTTGTACATCGCGGCGGGGATTGATCCGGAAAAGGCGACCGTGTTTATTCAATCACACGTCACAGCGCACGCCGAGCTGGGTTGGTTGCTGCAGTGCATCGCCTATTACGGCGAACTTGGCCGGATGACGCAATTTAAAGACAAATCCGCCCAAAAGGATGTCGTGACCGCTGGCTTGTTCACCTATCCTGCTTTGATGGCAGCTGACATTCTTTTGTATCAGACAAACTTGGTTCCGGTTGGCGAAGATCAGAAACAGCATTTAGAATTGACGCGAGACATCGCGGAACGGTTTAATCATCGCTTCGGCGACACGTTTGCCATTCCCGATCCGTATATTCCACAGGTTGGCGGACGAATCATGAGCCTGGAGAATCCGGCGAAAAAAATGAGCAAGAGCGATGAGAGCGCAGGCGCTTATATTTCCATGCTGGACGAGCCAGATGTCATTCGCAAGAAAATCAGCCGGGCGGTCACCGATTCGGATCGCGAAGTCCGCTATGACTTAGAAAATAAACCTGCCATCAGCAATTTGATGACCATCTTTGGCTTGTTCACAGAGATGAGCATGGATGAAGTGACACAGCATTTTGCTGGCAAGGGATACGGTCCGTTCAAAAAAGAGCTGGCCGAAGCTGTTGTAGAAGGGCTTGCGCCGGTGCAAAAAAGATACCATGAGCTGGTCGCTTCAGATGAGGTGGATCAAGTTCTGCGTCTTGGCGCGCAAAAAGCAGCTTCCATGTGTGAATCCACGCTCGTTGCGGTCAAGGACAAACTTGGGTTCTTGCCACAGTAAATCTCGGCTGGTCCAGAAAGAGGGAAACATGGCGTGCGGCTATTAATTGTCGAAGACGAACCTCAATTACAGCGCGAACTGGTCACGTTGTTCAGGCAGCAACACTACGAGACAACCGCTGTGGACAACGTATTTGACGCGGTAGATCAAGGTCTGACAATGGCGTACGACTGCATCATTTTGGATTATATGTTGCCCGATGGCACGGGTATCGACGTGGTGTCGGAATTGCGTCAGACGGACTGCCATACCCCTGTCCTGATGCTGACTGTCAAAGACGAGATCCAGGACAAGGTGCTCGGCTTGAACGCCGGCGCGGATGACTACTTGAGCAAACCGTTTGCGCCAGAGGAACTGGTTGCGCGTGTCAGCGCCCTTGTCCGCAGGGTGCCGACCATTTCGAATAGTGAACATTTGGCGTGCGGCAAGGCCACATTGGATGTGCGCACGCGCACGCTTCACTTTCAAGGTGGGGTATTGGAACTGACCAGCAAGGAATATTTGCTGATGGAGTGCTTTTTTCGCCATCCAGGGCAAGTGCTCACGAGGGATCAACTGATTGCGCGCGTATGGGGGCCAGACGCCGAGGTGGCAGACAGTGCGCTGGACACCTATATTTATTTTTTGCGCAAGAAATGCAGTCACATCGGTTGGAAGCGTGGCATTCAAACCATCCGCGGCGAAGGCTATCTGCTTCGCCCAGAAGGGGCGTAAAGCATGTTCCGGCGGATGTATTTGACCATCGTCGGCCTCTTGATTGCAAGTACAGGCATCCTGTTGTCTTTTCTCGGCGTCGCTGTTTATCGGGAATTGCAGCACGAACTGGAACAGGAGGGCAGGCTGGAACTGCTCGCCAAGCGACAGGAGGTGCACAGCGTGGTTGCCGCCGCGCTGCAAGAAGGGGTGAAGAGCAAGCGCGTTTTTCACGACGAGCGTGGCCAGACGGTCTATTTTTATGCGCAATTGCCTGATATGAAGCTGGCCTCGTGGCATTTTCCCATTGCCGCCTCGACGTTGACGCACGTGCCTCAAGACCAGTTCGCGGAAATCGAAAGCGCTGGCCACCCGTTTCGCGTGTATCACTTTGTGACCACCGTCCGAACCGTTCAGGTACAGGCCTATGTCTGCACGCTCATCACACAGGAAAAATCGATGCTGTACCACGCTTCAAGGTTGATGTGGACGGTTGGCAGCATCGGTTTTGTCATCGCCCTGATTGGCAACCTGTTTTTGGCGCAACGCCTCATGCGCCCCACGTATCGCACTTGGCGCGCGTATCAGGACACTGTATTCGAATTGTCGCACGAGTTGCAGACGCCGCTTGCCACGGTTAATGCGATGATGAGCAGCCGCAAGGTGGATGCCCAGACGCAAGCGGATGTTCGCTATGAGATTGAACGGGCCTCGCGGATGGTTTCTGACATGTTGTTTTTGTCCAAATTGAGGTCCGGTTTTTCGGAACGTCCTAGCGAACCCGTGGCGGTATCGGATATCACAGAAGAGGTTGCAGAGCGCTATACGGATCTGGGGAGCACTCGCAATATCTATTTTGTGGGCCATGCGTTGCCAGGATTGTTTGTCACCACGGTCAGCGGCGAATGGGAACGGCTGATCAGCACTCTGTTTAAGAACGTGATCGATCACGCTGCATCAAATTCGACTGCACAGTGGCAACTGGCGAGCGATGGCAGGCGGGTGCGCTTCACGATTGAAAACGAGGTTGCTTTCTCCAATGTCGAAGCGGTTAAGCATCATTCGCCAGAACGCGGCGTCGGGTTGCAAATCGTGCGGCGTTTAACAGCGCGGATGCGCGGGAAATTCGAGACTGTCACAGAAGGTTCAAAGTTTAAAGTGGTTGTCACGATTCCGTTTAGAAGACCTCGTTGGTAACATTGGCTGACTATTACCATTGTGCTATGATTAGATAGTAATCAAATAGAGCTTGTCCGACGAAGAGCATTTTTCAAGGGACGTCCGAATGTGCGTACTCGCGATGCTGATGGACTGAATTCTCGGACATCGACTTTATACATACGGGAGGGGCTGTCATGCCTGATTTCAAGCATTATGCGAATCCGACCAGCGGCGAAGCAATTCGCTTCGAAGGTGGGAGTTTAAAAGTCCCGGATCATCCGATTGTTCCATTTATTGAAGGTGACGGTACGGGTCCGGACATTTGGCGCGCTGCACAACGGGTTTTTGATGCGGCTGTCGAAAAGGCTTACGGCGGCAAACGGAAAATTGCCTGGTACGAAGTGTACGCTGGCGAAAAGGCATTCAACAAATTTCAAGAGTGGCTGCCCGAGGATACATTGAAGGCGCTGACGGAGTACATCGTCAGCATTAAAGGTCCTCTGACCACACCGGTTGGCGGCGGCATTCGCTCTTTGAACGTGGCGCTTCGCCAGGAGCTTGATTTGTTCGTCTGTCAGCGCCCGGTGCGCTATTTTAACGGCGTACCTTCACCTGTCAAGCGTCCGGAACAGGTAGATATGGTCATCTTCCGTGAAAATTCGGAGGACATCTACGCGGGTGTCGAATGGCAGGAAGGCACACCAGAAGTGAAAAAAATCATTGACTTTTTGCGCAATGAAATGGCTGTCAAGAAAATTCGCTTTCCCGAAACCTCTGGCATCGGCGTCAAGCCGGTTTCCAAGGAAGGCACAGAGCGTCTCGTGCGCGCAGCCATCAATTACGCTTTGGAAAATGGCCGCAAGAGCGTAACCCTGGTGCATAAAGGCAACATCATGAAATTTACAGAGGGTGCGTTCAAGAGTTGGGGCTATGAGCTTGCAGAGCGGGAATTTAGCGACAAGACATTTACTTGGAGCGAATATGACCGCATCAAGGAAGCGCAGGGGACAGATGCTGCGAACAAAGCGCAACAGGAAGCGGAAGCAGCAGGCAAGTTGATTGTCAAAGATGTGATTGCAGACGCATTCCTGCAACAGATTTTGACACGTCCGGCTGAATACGACGTCATTGCCACGCTCAACTTGAACGGCGACTACGTATCAGACGCCTTGGCAGCGCAAGTCGGCGGCATTGGCATTGCACCTGGCGCAAACATCAACTATGAGAGCGGCCACGCGGTCTTTGAGGCCACGCACGGCACTGCGCCGAAATATGCCGGGCTGGATAAAGTCAACCCTGGTTCCGTCATTTTGTCTGGTGTGATGATGTTTGAATACATGGGCTGGCAAGAAGTAGCCGACCTGATTACGAGCGCCCTGGAAAAGGCCATTGACCAGAAAGTGGTCACTTATGACTTTGCCCGTTTGATGGACGGCGCAACAGAAGTGAAAACTTCGGAGTTCGGTAATCAAATCATCAAAAATATGTAATAATATGTAACAGCATGAAAGCAACTGAGACTTGTATATATTTGTCTCGGTTGCTTTCATCATGTCTGAAAGGAGGCGTGATCGTTGTTGCAGCGCAAGAAGATTTCTGTCATTGGCGCCGGTTTCACCGGGGCGACGACAGCTTTGATCATTGCCATGAAAGAGTTGGGGGATGTCGTACTGTTAGACATTCCGCAGTTGGAAAACCCGACCAAGGGAAAGGCGCTTGATATGGCTGAGGCGATGCCGGTGATTGGTTCGGATGTTCGGGTGACTGGGACTGCGAATTACGAGGACACGGCCAATTCTGATCTGGTGATTGTCACTGCAGGCATCGCCCGCAAACCTGGCATGAGCCGCGATGATTTGGTCAACACAAATGCGGGTATTGTCAAAACGGTGACAGAGCAGATCGTCAAGTATTCACCGAACACCGTGATTGTGGTCTTGAGTAACCCGGTCGACGCAATGACGTACGTCGCGTACAAAGCCAGTGGTTTCCCGAAGAATCGTATCATTGGGCAAGCTGGTGTGCTTGATACCGCTCGTTTTAACACGTTTGTCGCCGAAGAACTGGGCATCAGCGTTGAAGATGTGCACGGATTTGTGCTTGGTGTTCATGGGGATGACATGGTGCCGCTCGTTCGCTATGCAAATGTCGGCGGCGTACCCTTGGAAAAACTCATTTCAAAAGAACGCATTGAAGAGATCGTCCAACGCACCCGTACAGGCGGGGGCGAGATTGTCGGGCTGCTGGGCAATGGCAGCGCCTATTACGCGCCGGGCGCTTCCTTGGCGCAGATGGCAGAATCGATTTTGAAAGACAAGCGTCGTTTGCTGCCAGCCATCGCCTATCTCGAAGGCGAATATGGGTATGACAAGCTGTTCCTCGGCGTGCCAACTGTCCTAGGGGCAAATGGCATCGAGAAGATCGTCGAACTTGAATTGTTGCCAGAAGAAAAGGCAGCACTCGATAAATCAGCAGCGTCGGTTCGCAACGTCATTGAAGTCGTCAAGTGACGGCCAATTGATTCTGCCGACGTGAAAATCATGTTGCCGTGGTATCGCAGGGGCCATCTTTGTGTGGCTCCTTCTTCGTGTTTTAGGGGAACCTCGCCGTTCATATGTTAAAATGAATTGGAGTGCACAATCGCTTTTAATCCCCGAATGAGGTGGCCTATGTCTACGCAACCAGCCAAGCTGTTATTGATTGATGGAAACAGCATTTTGTACCGGGCATTTTTTGCCCTTCCGCCTTTATCGAACAAACAAGGTCAGCAGACGAACGCCGTTTACGGGTTTACACTCATGCTGTTGAAACTGTTGCAGGAAGAAAAACCGACGCATTTAGCTGTGGCTTTTGATAAAACGAAAAAGAACTTTCGCCATGAAATGTATGAAAACTATAAAGGAACCCGTCAGAAAACACCTGACGAACTGGCAGAACAATTTCCCATGATTCGCACACTGCTTCAGGCGTTTTCCATTCCCGTGATTGAAGTGGATGGCTATGAAGCAGATGATATCATCGGTACGCTTGCCAAGCAGGCTGAAGCGGCCGAACTTGACACAAGGATTGTGTCGGGTGACAAAGATTTACTTCAATTGGTCTCCGATAAGGTTCATGCACTGGTGACACGTCGTGGGATAACGGATGTCGATTTTTATGATGCAGCGGCCATCAAGGAGCGATATGGCGGCCTTGAGCCCAACCAAATTATCGATTTAAAGGGACTGATGGGTGACAATTCAGATAACATTCCTGGCGTGCCAGGCGTGGGCGAAAAGACAGCCATCAAGTTATTGAATACAAGGGCATCAGTAGAAGAAGTGTTGGCACACTTGGATGAAGTCAGTGGCAAAAAATTACGTGAAAACCTTGCTGAGCATCATGCAGATGCCATTCTGTCAAAACAATTGGCGACCATTGTCACAGATGTTCCGCTAGATATCGACATCTCTCGCCTGGTGTATGGCGGGTATGGCGTCGATACAGTCGTCGAGGTGTTTCGAACACTTGATTTTCATTCGCTGATCGACAAAATTTCCGAGGAAATAAGCGATTCGACAGCGGCAGACAACGCCGATGTCGACGAAGATGGTTGGACGAATATAGAATATACGCGCGTTACAAGTCCGGAGCAGATGGACAAGGTCTGGCGAGATTTGGGCGGCGTAACTGGTTGCGTGTTCGATTTTAGCGATGAGGACTATCACGCGGCAAATGTTTGTGGGGTCGCGTTGGCGACGCGCGACGCCAGCTTCTATATCTCGTTTGAGGACGAATTACAATTGACGCATTTGCAACAATGGTTGAAATCCGCGCATGATAAAGTGGTTTTTGATATTAAGTCGCTTGCCTTTGCATTGGATGCCCACGGTATCACCATTCATTCGAGCGGTCGTTGGAATGACGTCAAACTGGCCGCCTATCTGTTGAATCCGACGGATGGCGAAGTCGAATTGGAAGAGATCTTGGCGCGCGAATTGAATATTCAAGTGCCTTCCATCAAAAAAATGGCTGAGCATCGAGAGGCCATTCTGTGTCGAATTGCGCAAAAACTGCCAGATCTTTATCAGCATCTTGGCAGTGCGTTGGATGCGCAGACGCTGGATGACTTGTATCGCAATATTGAAATGCCGCTTTCGTTTGTTTTGGCGAAAATGGAGATCACAGGATTTCATGTGAATGCGGACCGTCTGCGTGCGTTTGGCGATGATCTGCTTGGACGAATCCATCAATTGACAGCCGACATTTATGCGGATGCTGGTGTAGAATTCAATTTGAACTCTCCGAAACAACTGGGAGAGATTTTGTTTGAAAAATTGCAGCTGCCAGCCATGAAAAAGACGAAGACGGGTTATTCGACGAGCGCCGACGTTTTGGAGAAGCTGGCCCCTTACCATGAAATTGTGCAGAAAATCCTGGATTATCGTCAATTGGCAAAGCTCCAATCGACTTATGTAGAAGGCCTTTTGAAAGTGATTCGCAAAGAGACGGATCGAATTCATACGCGGTTTCACCAGGCGCTGACTGCAACCGGCCGACTTTCGAGCAGTGAACCGAATTTGCAGAACATCCCCATTCGCTTAGAAGAGGGACGTAGATTGCGCCAAGTGTTTGAACCGACGTATGATGACTGGTATATTCTCTCTGCAGATTACTCACAAGTAGAATTGCGGATATTGGCGCATCTGTCGGGGGATGAGGCGTTGATTGACGCGTTTCGCAGCGGGATGGACATTCACACGCGGACTGCGAGCGATGTGTTTGAGGTCGCTGTTGAGGATGTCACAGCGCTGATGCGTCGGCAAGCCAAAGCGGTGAATTTTGGAATTGTTTACGGAATAAGCGATTTTGGCCTGGCGCAGAATTTGAACATTCCGCAACAGGAAGCGAAACGCTTTATTGAAGAGTATTTTCGCAAGTTCCCGGGCGTGAAAGGATATATGGATGATATTGTCCAGCAGGCGAAACAGCAGGGCTATGTGGCGACACTGATGAACCGCCGCCGCTATCTGCCGGACATTCGGAGTCGGAATTTCCATTTGCGCAGCTTTGCGGAACGCACCGCAATGAACACGCCCATCCAGGGAACGGCAGCAGATATTATCAAGCTGGCGATGGTGCAAATAGATGCTGCGCTTACGAAAGCGCAGATGGACGCGAGAATGCTTTTGCAGGTTCACGATGAATTGATTTTTGAGTGTCCAGCAGACGAAATGGAAGATTTGACACAGTTGGTCCGTGAAAAAATGGAGAATGCAATCACGCTGAATGTACCGCTGGTGGTGGACATTTCCCACGGAAAGACATGGTATGAGGCGAAATGATGAAAGGGGTGGCGACGTGCCGGAGTTGCCAGAGGTTGAAACCATTCGTCGAGGGCTCTCACAGTTGATTGTGGGCAAGACGATTGAACGGGTACTAGTGAATCTGCCGCGCATTATTCGCTACCCATCGGTTGGAAGTTTTGAAGAACGGTTGGTCGGGCGGCGGATCGAATCGATAGACAGGCGAGGTAAGTACCTGTTGTTTAACGTTGCACCATATACATGGATAAGTCATTTGCGCATGGAGGGTCAATATCGGGTTGCACCGGCATCAGAGCCGATGGCGCCGCATACGCATGTGGTGTTTGGCTTATCTGATGGCGCCGAGCTTCGCTATCGTGATGTGCGCCAATTTGGCACGATGGACGTTCTGACAAAAGATGAGCCATTGCCCACTGGATTGGTGAACATTGGGCCAGAGCCGTTCGATCCGCTGCTCACCGCGCAATCGCTCTATTTGCGTCTGCACAAAAGATCGAGCGCCATTAAAACTGTCTTGTTAGATCAAACGTGCATCGCTGGTCTGGGGAACATTTACGTGGATGAAGCTTTGTTCTCATCTGGCATTCATCCGCTTGTTTCGGCGAATCAAGTCAGCGAAGCCCAGTGCGCAAGTTTGCTGGTCGCCATTCGCGATGTGCTCACACGGGCCATTGAGGCTGGCGGCTCCTCCATTCGGACGTATGTGAATGGGTATGGGCGCCACGGCGGTTTTCAGATGCAGTTGAGTGTGTACGGCAGAGCAGGTGAGCCGTGTTTTGTCTGTGGACAGCCTATCGAAAAAATTCGCCTTGGTGGGCGGGGAACACATTTATGCTCGGCTTGTCAGCCAAGGACAGCGGTCGTCACGGCAGGCGCGTAGATGAAACCAGAGCACATAGGGTTTGTATCGCAGTGTTCTGCCAGATATGACATGGCCCAATGAAAAGCGCGCACAAGGTGGGAATAGGCGAGATGATTGTAGGCTTGACAGGTGGAATTGGGACGGGGAAAAGCACCGTTTCCAGCATGTTTCGCGAACTTGGCGCATATGTGGTGGATGCGGATATTTGGGCTCGCCGCGTTGTGGAGCCAGGTTCTGATGGATTGAAGGAGATTGTTGAAACGTTTGGCGCACGTGTACTCGCTGGGGATGGAACGCTGAATCGCAAGATGTTAGGCCAAGTGGTGTTTGCGAATGACACTTTGCGCCAACGCTTGAATGAGATTACACATCCGCGCATTCGAGCAGGCATGCGCGTCGAGACCGATGCGTATTGGCAAACACATCCGGACGCACCGGTGATTTGGGATGTCCCGTTGCTTTTCGAAGGGGAAACACAGAAATTGGTCGATTGCACGATATTGGTCTATGCCACACCTGCCACACAGTTGGCGCGTTTGATGGCGAGGGATCAGTTTAGCCAGTCAGATGCTTTGGCGCGAATTGCAGCGCAGATGCCGATAGATGACAAACGAGACATGGCAACCTACGTCATCGACAACAGTGGAACGATTGAGAATACGCGAGAGCAGGTGCGGGACGTATGGACAACTATTCGCAACCGAACAATAGGAGACCGAGATTTATCGTTTTAAACCGCCGTGCTGTGCTCGCCGCCGTTCTGTTGATCATTGTGCTCATCCTAATTTCCACGAACGGATTTTGGCGGATGATGTACCCGATTCACTATCAGAAAAACATTCAGACGGCTGCTGCATTTGCCCGTGTCGATCCGCTCTTGGTCGCGAGTGTCATCCGCGTGGAAAGTAAATTTGAAACCCACGACATCTCACATGCGGGCGCAGTGGGGTTGATGCAACTGATGCCTGATACCGCGGAGTGGTTGGCTGGCCAAATTCGCAAGCAGAACAGCCAGTCGAACGAAGCGATTGAACAAATGCCGCAGGATGCGAAGAAATTGGCCAGTCCGCAATATAACATCGTGTTGGGGAGCTGGTACATCCAAAGTCTCATCAAACAGTTTGACGGCAATCAAACGGCGGCCATTGCCGCTTATAACGCTGGGCCGAAGCGCGTCCAAGACTGGTTGCAATCTGGCGCATGGAATGGGCAATTGAATGACATCAGTGAGATTCCCGTGGGGGAAACACGCCACTTTGTCGATAGAGTATTCTACAATTACAATCTGTACCAGAAGATCTATGGCCGCGATGTCAAATGGAAAATGAAGAACGCGTAACTCATCCAACTGCGTCCTGCATTTGTCTTGCAGTTATGGATGCGTAGAAGCGGACTTTTACAGATTCTGCACAAAGACTTGCAATTTGTGGTAGATGAGGGTAATCTCTCTGATAAGAAAGTGAGACCGCTCCCGCGAATGAAGGAGGGAGGCAGTGAATGACGCCTACCATTAAAGATGTGGCAAAACTCGCCAATACTTCAAAGAGCACCGTTTCCCGGTATTTGAATGGGAAGCCTGTGAAAAAGCAAACGGAAGAGGCTGTGCGCAGGGCGATTGCGGAGCTCAATTATCATCCGAACATGAATGCGCGCAGGCTGGTTTTGGATAAGACGCAAGAGATCGGCATCGTGGTTGACGATATCACCAACCGCTTTTATTCGGCCATTTTAAAAGGTGTTCGGCGCATTCTCGATGCCAATGGCTACGATTGTGTGTTTTACACCCTGGGTCTACACCATCGCAAAGAGACCGACTTTCTAGATCTCCTGTATGAGGGACAAGTGGACGGGCTGATTTTTGTCAGTTTTATGCGCCGTAGTGAGGATGATGTTGAGGAGATGAAAGCATCGTCATTTCCGGTGGTCTTAATTGGAGACGATGCGGGCGTCAACGAAATTCCCTCTATAGACGTGGACAATTCAAGCGGCGTGATCGACGTGGTCAACTACTTGTATCGCATTGGCCATAGAGACATTGCGTATATTTCTGGTCCAGACGGAGCTGCGGCGACCAAAGCCCGTATGGAGGGATACCAAGCATCTATTGCGCGGCTGGGTTTGAAATTAAATCCGGATTTGATTGTTGTTTCCGACTGGTCTAATAAAGGCGGCTATACAGCGATGCAACAATTATTGGAGGTTGGCGGTTTTACGGCAGTTGTCGCATCGAACGACGAATCTGCTTTTGGCGCAATGAGCGCGATGCAAGAGCAGGGGTACAACATTCCGAAGGATTTTTCCATCGTGGGATTTGACGATATCGACATCTCATCGTGGAGTTATCCTTCTTTGACAACAGTGAGGCAGCCTTTTGAGCAGATGGGGTCCAATGCAGCTCAAATGCTCTTAGAAATGATCGATTCCGATGGGGAACGCTCCTATTCTCGCGATTTGTTGAAGCCGCAATTGATTGTCCGCAGTTCCTGTTTGACCTTATGATTTCATTTTTGCGATAAAATAGCTGATTCGCGCCAAGAACGTCATAAATCGCATTGACACTTTAAAAAACGCACAGTATGATATTCATAGTTTTTCATGTATTTTGTACTCGTTTTTGGGAACGTTCCTAAAAATGAGTCAGAGCTACGTGGATTTGATGTCGAATTTTGATGTTGAATGACGATTTGTACGACGTTGCCTGGCGTGATAATTGCTTACTGTTACTGCATTTTGGAGGGTTGCAAATTATTTATAAATGATTGGAGACCGTTTGCAGATTTTAGTTTTGATATTGAAAGCGTTTGATGGACATGCTAACACGCGTGGGGGGAGATTTAGTGGCTAGAGCAAAGTTTGACAAGTCCCGTTATGGGTATTTGTTTATCGCGCCGTTTTTCATTGTCTTTATCATCTTCGGACTGTATCCGATTCTTGACTCGCTGTATTTGAGTTTTACGAATTGGGATGGATTTACGAAGCCAGTCGCGGCGGGTGTGGCGAACTATAAAAGATTGATTCACGATTCTATATTTCTGCATTCCATATTAAACACGTTCATCATGTGGATCATCTCCATCGTTCCACAGTTGATTCTCGCATTGGTGCTCGCGCTGGTGCTTAACGAAAAATTTGTCAAAGGAAAGCATCTGTTCCGTGCGATTTTCTATTTTCCAAATATCGTCACGCCGGTTACCATCGGTGTTCTGGTCAGCCTGATGTTTGATTGGAAGACCGGGAGCATCAACAAAATGTTGGTGGCCATGCATCTTGTCTCACAGCCGGTCAATTGGTTCGGTCACCCTCTTTTGGCCCAAATCATTGTGGCGGGCATCTTGTGTTGGCAAAACTTCGGTTATAACATGTTGATTTTCACTGCTGGTTTGCAATCGATTTCCACAAGTGTATACGAAGCCGCCGAAATGGACGGCGCGACGAAATTTCAAACCGCATTGCATATCACCATTCCAATGTTGAAGCCAGTGCTGATATTCACAGGTATCACTTCCATCATTGGCGGTATGCAGAATTTCGCTGTTCCGCTCATGATTGGCAATGTCCCTGGCAATGCTACGCAGACAATGGTGTCCTATTTGTACACGACGGCGTTCCAGCATTTCCAATACGGCTATGGCTCTGCGGTTGCGTACGGCGTGTTTATCCTGATTATGGTGCTTTCGCTGATTTCGCTCCGGATGACGACTCGCAAACAAAAAACGTCGCAAGCGTAAGGGGGAAAATGAGAGATGTCTATACCACAGACTGCCCGCTATAAAGATTTGAACAAAAGATACAAATTGCGCAGAAGTTTAGGTCGAACCATCATTTATGTACTTCTGATTATACTTGCAGCCATCTGCATACTTCCCTTTTATAGTATGCTGATCTCTTCTACCCATACGAATCAGGATATCTCGACCAAGTTGTTGTTGTGGCCAGGGAATCAGTTCGTGAACAACTACGAGCGCCTGATGGGCACCATCAATGTTTGGCGCGGGTTCTTGAACAGTTTGATCATCACGGTGTCTTCGACCGTTTTGACGTTGTACTTCTCGGCGCTGACTGCCTACGGTTTTTCGAAATATGACTTCAAATACAAAAACCTGTTTTTCGCCTTGATTCTTGGCACGATGATGATTCCGGGCGAGCTCGGGATTATCGGCTTCTTCCAACAAATGAACAGCTTCCACATGTTGAACACCTACTGGCCCTTGATTTTGCCGGGCATCGCAAATGCCTTCGGGACATTTTTCCTGAAGCAGATTTGTGACACGGCGGTCTCCCATGAAATCTTGGAATCAGCCAGGATGGATGGCTGTGGTGAGTTGAAGGCGTTCCATCGCCTTGTCCTGCCGATGATGCTTCCGTCCATTGCGACATTCGGGATCTTCGCGTTTATCGGGACGTGGAACAGCTTCCTGACGCCGATGATCATCCTGTTCAATAACAACATGCAGCCGTTGCCGGTCATGGTCGCCATGACGCGCGGTCAGTTCAGTACCGATTACGGCGCGCAATATGTTGGGATTTTGATTTCTGTCATTCCGATTATGGTGCTCTTTGCGGCACTGTCCAAAAAAATCATGAACAACATCTCGGCAGGGGCTTTGAAGGAATAAGAGCATCGCTGCGCGAGGCGATTGAAGGAGGTGGTTCTTCGCCAAATCACACGTTGGGCAGTTTGCGGTGTGAGGAAGGGCGAGAAACATGACAGTTATAAAGAAACGCACCCAGAGAGGCGCGAAGACAATAACACCTGGGCTGATTGCAAACAGGAGTGGGAACGTTCTTACAATGCATACTTAGGGGGCAAATTGAATGAAGCGCAAAGGTAAAGTCCTTTCATTGATGGTGATTCCGTTCGTAGCAGCAAGTCTCGTAGGTTGCGGCAATTCAACGAGTGGCAACGGGAATGGGACGTCGGGCAAAGCGACAAAACAGACCCTGGTTGTCTGGACATTTTTCTCGCAAGTGAAGCTGTTGGCGCAACAGTTTGAAAAATCGCATCCGAACGTGGATGTCGAAGTGAAAGTGTTCCCTGGTGACCAGTACGAAACCAAATTGCAGACAGCATTGCAAACCGGATCGAACGTACCTGACGTGTTTGACTTGGAACGCAGCTACATTGGGCAATTTATCAACACGCCATACGTCGCCAACATGTCATCCATGGGTGCGAATTCTCTTGTAAAAGGGATGGTGCCATACGTCGCGGCGCTGGGTGAAGACAAAGATGGCAATGTGCGCGCCATCGCGGACTCCTCTTCGCCAGGCGGCTTGATGTATCGCCGCGCGGCAGCGAAAAAATGGTTAGGCACAGATGATCCCGACAAGATTTCAAAGATGGTCAACACCTGGCCGAAAATGATTGCGCTTGGCGAAAAGGTCTACAAAGAGAGCGACGGCAAAGTGCATTTGCTGGACAACACCGGTTCCGTCTCGGCGATTATGGAATACAACATGGAACCTTGGGTCAGTGGAACGAAACTCCAGATTGATCCGAAATGGAACAATGTCCTGAATACCGAGCGGGAAATGAAGGCAGACAATGTGGAAGCAGAACTGCCAGGTTTCTCGGCTGGTTGGGGCGCGGCGCTCAATGATCACAGTGCGAACGGCAGTGCCATCATGTTTGGTATCCCGTCGTGGTCGACCGATTCCATTGACAACACCAACAACAAGGCGAAAGGTCAATACGGTGTAGCTTCAGCGCCGGTCGGTTACTACGAGGGCGGCACATACAGGGCGATTTACTCCAAGTCACCGAATCAGAAGTTGGCGTATGAGTTCGTTAAATTTGACGCGAGCCAACAATGGCAAACCTGGAACTTGAAAAACACTGGCAACATGCCTTCGGACATCTCGGTTTACAAAAAAGAGATGAACACCTACAAGTTGCCTGAATTTGGGAACCAAGACTTGTTGAAGATGTACTACAACATTTCGATGGCCATCCCAGCGCGCAAACCCGATGAGTACAGCGAAGAAATCAACTCGTTGTTTGGCAACATTGTGACGCAAATGTTAGATCAGCATAAGACCAACCAATGGGCATTTGCTCAATTGAAATCGCAAGTGAAAGACGAATTCCCACAACTGCAAGTAGACTGATTTCTACAATGGGGGCGAAGCGCAGAAATGGGCTGTCGCCCCCTCAAGATAAATGTGGTTTGCAAATGCGGCGAACGAATGTGATTTAGATTGAAGCTGTGAGGTGGACACCATGAACAACTTAGCATGTAGACCGCTTCAATCCACAAAGAATGCGTACGAAATTCAAATTTTTGCGCCGGAAAATGAGCGCAAAGATGTTTTTTTGCGATTGTCCTCTTTGTTGGAGTTATTTATTTTAACAAATCATACAACGGTACATATCCCGGTTTCCGAGGTAAATTTCCAAAATGACGACCTTCTTTTGCACGGCGCAGCGGATGGGTTTGCGGCATCAGCTGTTTGGACCCAAAAACGCGGCCATTGCGATTATTTCGATGTAGATGTGAACCTCACTTACACAGGCGAAGTCCCACTGGAATTTGGTGTGCGTGTCAATTTTGATCTCATTGGCCCTGGACGCCCGCGCTGGATGATTCCCGGCGCTTTTTATAAAGAAAATCGGTTTGCGCACAACGCGCGCCAATATCCTCGTTACGACTTTGACGGGGGCGACCCAGCGCAGATGGTTTCTGACCATTGGGCATTCCGGGCAGACCGCGCCGCGTTGCCGGCCGTTTTTGCTTGGAATGAGGAGATGTGCGCAGCATTATGCGTGGATGAAACGTCCGCTTTGGGACTGAACGGCGTCGGTTTTAAAGGCAATCAGGCAGGGACATCGCTTTGCGTCAACTTTCCCTATCGCGAGGAACCGATTGTGTTTGACGGCGAACCGATACCGCAACCGGCGGAGATTCAGACAGCATTGATTCGCCCAGGCGAACAAGTTCAGTTGCAGTTCCGGGTATATGTGGGATCCGCCGATGTTCACGCATATGATCCGTTTGTGCGCACGATGTACGAGTTGCATCAACAAGTGCATCCATTGAATCCATGGATGGACATCAAAGAAGCGGCAGAGCTTACGGCGCATGGTTTATATCGCTGGCATTATCATCCTGAACACGACATTCTCTACGAGACAGCGGCGTTTGACCGGGAACTGAACAATAATGTCAATGGGCTCGGTGACCGCGCGCACATGCACGTCGCTTGGGTGAGCGGCGCGCCATACGCTTATGCGCTGCTCACATATGGGCGCGATCACGACAGGCCAGAATATATCGAGGCGGCGATTCGCGTCCTCAATAAGGTTGCTTCGGGCATTGCGCCAAATGGCACGTTCTGGGCGCAATGGACGGTCAAGGACGGTTGGAATTGCGGCTGGAATCCACATCGCGATTGGCTGCAAGCGCGGACCATCGCGGAGGCTACATTATTTATGGCGCGCGCTGTTCTATTCGAGCGCGAAAGAGGACATGCCCATCCCGAATGGGACACGGCCGTCCTTTCCAATTTGCGGTTTGCACGGGACGTGCAACGGGCGGACGGCAATTTTGGCTCCTATTATCAATGCGAAACAGGCGACGTGGTGGAGTGGGATGGCGCGGGCGGCGTGCTTTGGATTGCGGCTTTGGTCGAAGGGGCAAAAGTGTACCCGGAAGAGGCGTTCGACAGGGCAGCCACACGCGGCGGCGCGTACTACGAGAAATTCGTGCAGGATGCCTTCATCTATGGCGCGCCTGAAGATGTGCATCTGACACCGACATCTGAGGATGCCTACAACGCAGTCGTCGCTTATGTCCTGCTTTATGAACAGGAAAATCAGCTCGAACGGTGGCTGACACTGGCCAAGCACAGCGCGAACTGGATGATGACATTTCGATGGACGTACAACCTGGCGTTTCCCAAGCACTCCTTGCTGGCGCAGTATGATTTTCGATCCCGAGGCGCGGACCAGGCTTCACCGTCGAATCAGCATCTGCACAATTACGGTTTGTTTTGCCTGCCGGAGATGATGCGCCTGTGGCATTACACGAAGGATACGTACTACTTGGAAAGAACGCGGGATCTGCTGTTTTGCTTCTTGCAGTTCATCGCGCGCGAGGATGGCGACTTCAACGCCTATAAAGGCATGGTCACAGAGCGGTATTACAACACAAACTGCTTTCAGCCAAAGGGGATGCTTGTCACGTTGTCGCACGCTTGGTGCATTGGCGTGACCTTGTACGCATGCCAAGCCGCGGAGAGCTATCGAGTGGATTTGCTTCTGGAAGATGAAGCGCACAGGGGGAATCGGACATGGTGAAATTGATCGACCAGTTCTACATGATTGCAGGTGACAAGCTCACCCATCCTTGGGATGCCAACGCCTACTTGATTGCAGGCGACGAACCGACACTGATTGACTGCGGGTCTTATCTCGGCTTTGACAATTTAAAAAAGAACTTGGCGCAGCTCGGCTACAAGCCGCAGGATATCAAACGGGTGATTGGCACACATGGCCATTGGGATCATCTCGCAGGGATGGCGCGCTTGCGCGAGGAAAGCGATGCGGAGTTGTGGCTGCACCCCGAAGACAAGGAGCAGGTGGAGACCGGGGATTTCGATTTGACGTCAGCTTTTTTGTACAACGAACAGTTTCCCAAAACCAAGGTCGATCACGATCTCGTTGACAACCAGGAACTCCAAATTGGCCCTTATCGTTTTACGGTATATCACACCCCAGGTCATTCACTGGGCTCTGTCTGCTTGCTGACAGAAATCCAAGGGTTGAAAATTCTCGTATCTGGGGACACCGTCGGCGGGCATGGCCACCCACGGGTCAAGTCTGACTTCGTCAAATGGGAACAGTCGCTCGATAAACTGCTGACGTTGGATTTTGATGTTTACACAATGGGACACAGCCATCCTGGGCTGATTTACGACGGCAAAGTGAAAGTGGAAGAGGCTAGAAAACAGTTTGGCCATTATTTCAGCCCTTGGTTTAAACCATTTTATATGAATTTCCGCTATTAAACCGGATTGAGGAGGACTGGCTTGTGGTTTCTGTAAAAAAAGACGCGACGTTAGAAGTGCACGCAGAGGCGTATCGATTGGTTTTCCCAGATGATGAACGCGCGTTTGTCTATTTGGAAGATGCGAAAGGCGCACGTTTGGCAGATCTGTTCGTGTTCTCCAGTGTGCACACATTGTCGGGACAGGACGATACCACCGAAATTGGGCAGTGGGACGTAACAGAGGACAATGATGAAGTCATCCTCACCTTGACGGTGAAAAGTTCGGTCTGGACTGAGAAGACGTTCCGTTTTCGCTGTGCGCCGACGCGTTTTTCTTATGATATGAGAGTTGAAGGACAAGGTAAACTGACAGATGTCAATTATTTTGGCGGTTACGCATCAGAAAGTTTGCGTTGGGGCTCCGGCTTTTTCTGGTCAGGCACCAAAGCAAAGCGCGGGTTTAATCCAGAGCCCAATGTGGACGAAGTGCTTTACTTCCAACCGGAAGCGACATCGGTCATCGATTTGACGGGCGTTCCACTGCCTGGGCGCGGCGACTGGTTTTTCACCCCACCTCCGTTTTGTTTCGCCTTTGAGGCGCACAACGGCTGGTTTGGCATGGGCGTGGAGGCAAAACCCGGCGCAAACCACTATACGGAATATCGCTACCAGGGGCAGCAGTTTGGCTTTTATCTTAATTTGTCTTACGAAGGGTACACAGCGGTCGATGGCGTGTACGAACTGCCAGCCATCGGCTTTGAATTTGCGCCTGACGAGTATCAAGCGATTGATGCGCACGTCAAAACGCTGGGCGAGAAACAGCTTGCGCCAATCGCGATGCCAGAAACCGTCCCAGCTTGGTGGAAGCAACCGATATTCTGCGGTTGGGGTGCGCAATGTTACGAAGCTGCTCGTGTGAATGGACATGCCCCGGATTTTGCCTTGCAGAAGCTTTATGATTCGTTTATGGAAGCGTTGGATAAAGAAAACATTCGACCGGGCATCGTCGTGCTCGATGACAAGTGGCAAGCGGAATATGGCACGAATGCTGTGGATGAGAAAAAATGGCCCAACGTGCGCGGCTTCGCTGATTTTCTTCACGATCGCGGCCAGAAGATGTTGCTTTGGTTGAAGGCGTGGGACCCGGAAGGTGTACCTGCGGACGAGTGTATCATCAACCATGCTGGGCGCAAGATTGCAGTGGATCCAACCAATCCAAAGTATGAGGCGCGTTTCCGTGCGGCCATCCGTCAGATGTTGTCGAGCGACGGCTACGACGCGGACGGCTTCAAAATCGATTTTACAGCGCGGATTCCAAGCGGCCCTGGTTTTTCCCACTACGGGGATGTATGGGGACTTGAACTGATGAAAGCCTATTTGCACATCATTTACGATGAGGCCAAAAAGGTCAAACCAGACGCGCTGGTCATGGCGCATACACCGCATCCGTACTTAGCGACGGAAATTGACATGATCCGCTTGAATGACGTGAACACCGGTTCGGATATCAATCCGGCCATGATTCACCGCGCGCGGATCGCACGGATTGCCTGCCCGAACGCGGTCATTGACACAGACAATTGGCCGATGCCGAACAAAGAAGCATGGCGTGCTTATGTGGAGATACAGGCCGATTTAGGTGTACCATCGCTCTACCTTGCGACACATGTCGACGCGACACAGGAACCGCTCGAAGCTGCAGATTATCAGTTGATTCGCGACGTCTGGCAGCGTTATGAACGAAAGCAAGCCCACAAGGAATGAGACAAGAGGTCATCATGGCAATGGGCCAGGAGGCGTTTGGCAGATGAGTGAAACATTTGGCATCCGTGGCGTCATTGAAGGATTTTACGGCACCTACTACACGTTTTCGGAGCGCAATGATCTGATTTCGTATGCGGCGAAAGCCGGTTTCAATAGCTATTTCTACGGACCCAAGCAAGATAGGTACCATCGCGACAGATGGAATGAGCCTTACCCAGCGTCCGTGATGGACGAGTTTGCCAAGACCGTGCAACTGGCCGAGCAAGCAGGTGTGACGTTTTGGTATGTCATCAGTCCCGTGTCAGTGACATACAGCGCTGACGCGGATTTTGTAAAAATCACCAACAAGCTGAAATTGTTTTACGATCTCGGTGTTCGCGCCTTCGGCGTCTTTCTCGATGATATCCGCCACGAGTTGTCACACGCGGCGGATGCGGGGCATTTTTCCAGCTATGCCGCCGCACACGTGCACCTGTGCAATCGCCTGTTTGTCTGGCTGAAGGAACTGGATGAACGCTGTCAGTTGGTCATGTGCCCAACTGACTATCACGGCGTCGCGCCGTTCAGTGACTATGTGCGGGAATTGGGCGACGGATTGGACGCGGGTATTCAGTTGCTTTACACAGGACCAGAGATTTGTGCAAAGGAAATCTCTTTCTCAGATGCAAAAGGTTTTACCGATGCTGCCAAGCGCAAGCCCATCATCTGGGACAACTATCCCGTGAATGATTTGGCGATGAGATCACAAATGCACATCGGGCCATTGTTGGGCAGAGATGCGCGCCTGCACAAAGCCGCTGCTGGCTATGCCTGCAACTTGATGAACGAAGCGGAGGCATCAAAGGTCGTCATGCTGACGGTCGCAGAGTATTTGCAAGATCCAGCAGCATACGCGCCGTGGGAAGCCTGGTCGCGCGCATTGGCCAGCGTGGGTGGCAGCAACGTGCTGGATTTCCTTCGCCTGTTTGGCGAGAACGCGCTGGTTTCTTGCCTGATGGAGACAGAAGCGGTGGACTTGGCGGATCGGACGCAGCAGGTGATGGAGGCGCTCGGCACTGGGTCGCCGGATGAAGTCGAAGCGGCGTTTGCGCATCTGGAAAGTTACCTCAGTCAGATGGATGAGGCATGCTATCAATTGAAGAATCACATGAAAAATGAAGTGTTGCGCAAGGAGCTTGTGCCGTGGATCGAGCTGATGGAGTTTTGGCAGATTGCCGGTCAGCGGGCGATAGATGTGTTGCGTTTGGCGAAATCTGGGGCGAGCTATCGGCGGCCGCTGTTTCGGTTGCGCGAAGCCACGGCGGAGATTCGCAAGCACGCAAAGCAAATTTGCACAAATGCGCTGCAACCGCTGATCGATCACACGGAAGCCGTGGTCGCTGAACAAGAGGCGGTTGTTGAGGCGTAAAGTCGACGGACACATGGCAGCAGAAAGGCGAGGGGGATAATTGTGGGACAAGATACATTGCATATGATTGGCAACGCGCATATTGATCCGGTTTGGTTGTGGCAGTGGCAAGAGGGATTCCAAGAAGTGAAGGCGACATTTCGTTCCGCGCTGGATCGGATGAAGGAAACGGATGAGTTCGTCTTTTCATCCAGTTCAGCCGCGTTTTACGCATGGGTCGAAGAAAATGATCCCGCGATGTTTCAAGAAATTGCTGACCGAATTGCCGAAGGGCGCTGGGAAGTGGTTGGCGGTTGGTGGATTCAGCCGGACTGTAACATTCCCGCTGGCGAGTCATTTGTGCGCCAGGGGCTCTATGGCCAACGCTACTTCAAGGAGAAGTTCGGCGTCACGGCCAAGGTTGGCTACAATGTCGACAGCTTTGGACACAATGGCATGCTGCCGCAAATCTTAAAGAAGAGCGGCATGAACAACTATATCTTCATGCGTCCTGGCACACACGAAAAAGGATTGCCAGGCCACGTGTTTTGGTGGGAATCAGATGACGGCTCCCGTGTCTTGACGGCGCGGATTCTGTTCGAATACTGCACTTGGGGCAAAGAACTAGATCAACATGTGCGCCGCTGCGCCGAGCAACTGCGCGGCCCTGTCAACCAACTGATGTGCTTCTATGGAGTGGGCAATCACGGCGGTGGGCCGACGAAGGAGAATCTTGCGAGCATTGCGCGGATGCAGGCGGAGAATCCGGATTTACAACTGCCATTGAGCACGCCGAATCGTTACTTTGCGGCACTGCGCGAGGTGGAAGACGCGCTGCCTGTTGTGCACGATGATCTACAACACCATGCAAGCGGCTGTTATGCGGCGCATTCGGGTGTGAAGCGCTGGAATCGCAAGGCTGAAAATCTGCTGTTGGCGGCAGAAAAATGGTCGCTGCTCGCGGATTGGACAACGGGGCAGCCGTATCCGAAGGACTATCAGCACGCTTGGAAAGGCGTCTTGTTCAACCAGTTCCACGACATCATGGCTGGCACCAGTCTGGAAGCTGCTTATGATGATGCGCGTGACTTGTATGGTGAAGCGATGTCCATCGCCAGCCGTGGGTTGAATCTGGCTGTGCAGTCCTTTTCCTGGCGCATCAACATCCCAGAGGAGCAAGGAATGAAGCCCATCGTGGTCTTCAACCCCCACGCCTTTACCAGCTACATCAATGTCGAACTGGAATGCGGCGGGATTCCGGAAAATGCGGTATTGGTTGATGATAACGACCGTGTCGTCCCGCATCAACTCGTGCAGTCGCTCGCGACTTCGAATGGCCGCCATCGCCTGAGCTTCATGGCGGAATTGCCGTCTTTGGGGTACCGCGTCTATCGCTTGCGCGCTGGGGAAGAACGCGCAACGAAAGCAAAAACGACGGAAGCAACTTGGCGGGCGACCGATACGCTGTTGGAGAACGAGCTCTTGTTGGTGGAATTTGATGCAGAGACCGGCTTTATCAAGCGGTTGTTCGACAAGGAAGCGGGCGTCGAAGTATTCCATCAAGCGGGCGCGCGTCCCGTCGTGATCGAAGACAAAAGCGATACCTGGAGTCATGGCGTGCTGGACTATCAAAATGAAATTGGCCGCTTTGTCGCCAAGCGCGTGCGCTTGCTCGAACACGGCGATGTCAAATCGGTTGTGCGCGTGACGAGCAGTTATGGGACGTCCACTTTGGTGCAGGATTTCATCATGTATCGCGACGCCAAGCAAGTTGACGTGCGCGTGACGGTGGATTGGCACGAGCGCTTTAAAGTGCTCAAACTGCGCTTCCCTATCAATGTCAGTCACAGCAATGCGACATATGAAATTCCGTATGGGCACATCGAACGTCCTGTCAATGGCGAGGAAGAGCCAGGTCAAAACTGGATTGATGTCACCGGACTTTCGCGCGATACGGGCGAGTCATACGGGTTGAGCGTGCTCAACGACGGAAAATACAGCTTCGATATCTTGGACAAAGAGATGAGCTTGACTGTGTTGCGCAGCCCCATCTACGCGCATCACGATCCGCTCGTGCCGGATGAAGACGGCGAGTATTCGTTCATCGATCAAGGAATCCAGCGGTTTTCCTATGCGCTATTGCCGCATAAGGGGAGTTGGGTCGATGCACAGACAGTGCGTCGGGCGGCTGAATTGAACCAACCGCCGATTGTTGTGGTGGAAACCTACCATCAGGGCGACTTGCCGCAAGCTGATTCGTTTTTGACGGTGGATTCGGATCATGTGGACGTCAGCGTCGTGAAGCAGGCGGAAGACGACAATGAAATGGTGATTCGCTGCTACGAGACCAGCGGTCAACCAGGGACAGCCCACATTTCTCTGCCGAAATGGGCGCGGACATTTACAGTCCAGTTTGGACCGTGCGAAATCAAGACGTTTTGTATTCCGAAAGATGTTGAACAACCCATACGGGAGACGAATCTACTGGAGTGGAGCTAAGCTCGTCACAGGAGGCGGATAAGGTGTCGCGCGTCATTGATCAGTTGGTAGAAAAGTATCCGGATTTATCCGGTTGTCAGCAGGATGTAAAGCGGGCGTTTCTCGCCATGAAAGAGAGCTACACCGCTGGTGGCAAACTGTTGGTTTGCGGCAATGGGGGAAGCGCCTCGGATAGTGAACATATCGTCGGGGAATTGATGAAGGGTTTCATGTCCAAGCGGACGTTGCCCGCTGCAGAACGTCAACGCTTTGTCGACGAGTTGGGCGAGGAAGGCGGTGCGTTGGCAGACCTCCTGCAAGGTGGCCTGCCGGCCATTTCGCTGACCAGTCACGCGGCTTTAATCAGCGCGGTTGCAAATGATACGGATGCAGCGATGGTCTACGCGCAGCAGGTGTACGGCTATGGCAAACAAGGCGACGTGCTGCTTGGCCTGAGCACTTCGGGCAATTCCAAAAATGTGTTGCAGGCGCTGCGGGTCGCTCGCGTGCAAGGCTTGACGACCATCGGATTGACCGGACAATCGGGCGGCGAGATGAAATCGTTGTGCGACATCTGCATCTGTGTGCCCTACGTGCAGACGCCAGACGTCCAAGAACGGCACCTGCCGATATACCATGCGCTCTGTCTGGCGCTGGAGGAGGCGCTGTTTCAGCCATGACGATTCTCGGGGGAATTGATATTGGCGGGACAAAGTGCGCAGTCGTGCTTGGCAAAGTGACAGGAGACGGGGTAGAGTTACTTGATAAGGTGAAGTTTCCTACCCCCTCCACACCAGAAGCCGCTTTGGCGGCGTTGACCGAGGCGCTTGCATCTCTTGCACAGCGCGCTCAAATCAAGGTGGATGCCATTGGCATCAGCTGTGGCGGACCGCTCAACAGTGAAACGGGACGAGTGCTCTCGCCGCCGAATTTGCCGGGATGGGACGACATCGACGTCCTGTCCCCGTTTCAAGCGCAGTTTCATGTTCCTGTCGGCCTGCAGAACGATGCGAATGCGTGTGCGCTGGCCGAGTGGAAGTGGGGCGCCGGGGCGGGCACGCGCAACATGGTGTTCTTGACTTTTGGCACTGGAATGGGCGCAGGTCTGATTTTAGGCGGTCGGCTTTACACGGGGGCCAACGACATGGCCGGTGAAGTCGGGCATATCCGACTGGAACCGGACGGGCCGGTCGGCTACGGCAAGGCCGGGTCCTTTGAAGGATTTTGCAGTGGCGGCGGGATCGAAAAACTGGCCAGATCTTGCGCAAAGATTTGGTTGGATGAAGGTCGCGCGCCATCGTTTTGCAAAACGTATGACGATTTGCCTGCCATCACCACGGAAAAAGTCGGCATTGCCGCAGGTGAAGGGGATGCGCTCGCCCTGGAAATTTGGCAGACGGTGGGCTATCAACTTGGGCGTGGACTGGCCGTCTTAGTCGATGTTCTGAATCCTGAAAAGATTGTCATCGGCAGCATTTATGCTCGTCAGCAAGCATTGCTGGAACCTGTGGTCCTTCGTCAGTTAGAGGAGGAATCCTTGGCGATGTCATCATCTGTTTGTCAGGTCGTTCCCGCTGGGTTGGGGGAAAACGTAGGAGATTTCGCCAGCTTGTCCGTAGCCCTATATACCTTGGAAGCGGACGGTAGTCAATAAGAAGGGTGATGACGAAATGAGTCGAGCGAAAGTTGGCATCATTGGTTGCGGCAACATCAGTGAGATTTACTTTAAGAATTGTCAGGCATTTGGGCTCGAAGTGGTTGCTTGCGCGGATATAGACGTCGACCGGGCAAAAAGTCGGGCAGCACAGTTCAATGTGCCAAAAGGCTGTTCCGTGGAAGAACTGCTGGCGGATCCAGAGATTCAATTTGTCATCAACTTGACCATCCCCAGCGCGCATGCGACGGTGTCGCGCCAAGCGCTGGCTGCGGGCAAACATGTCCATTCGGAAAAACCGTTGGCGCTGAACCTCGAAGAGGGCCGGGAACTGCTGGCATTCGCAAAAGAGAAGAACTTACGTGTCGGCTCGGCACCTGACACATTTTTGGGTTCTGCGTTGCAGACTTGCCGCAAGCTCATCGATGATGGCTGGATTGGCAAGCCTATCGGCGCAACCGCCTTCATGACCGGGCATGGGGTCGAGAGTTGGCACCCAAATCCGGACTTCTTCTACCAACCAGGCGGCGGCCCGATGTTTGATATGGGACCTTACTACCTGACCGCATTGGTGAACTTGCTGGGGCCTGTTCGCCGTTTGACGGGCTTGACGCAAGTGACCCAAGAAACGCGTACGATCACGACAGAACATCGCTTTGGCGAAAAAATCCCTGTGAACGTGCCGACACACGTAACCGGATTGCTTGAATTCGAAGCTGGCGCCATCGGCAACATCATCACGAGCTTCGACGTCTGGCATGCGGACTTGCCACGCATTGAGATCTATGGGTCAGAAGGCACATTGTCTGTGCCGGATCCGAACAATTTCTCTGGTTCTGTGCGCGTGCGCCGCAAAGATGCAAAAGAGTGGGAAGAGATTCCGTTGTTGTTTGGCTTCAAGGAAAACAGCCGCGGCTTGGCAGTGGCTGACATGGTCGATGCGGTCGCATCGGGGCGCCAACATCGCGCCAACGGCGACTTGATGCTCCATATCGTCGAGTTGATGCAAGGGATTCATGTTTCATCTGAAGAAGGGCGTCATTATGAGATGCAAACCCGCTGTGAGCGGCCGCAACCTTGGTCGACTGGGTTTGATGTCACGGCGCTGCTGACATCCTCAAACTTCTAAGGCTACTTTAAAACAGCATTGTCGCGCGCTTCTCCAGGGGGGCTTTTAAAAGAGGTCCCCCCTAGAGCGCGCGACAAGGTATCAGATTACTTTCCGCGCTAGAGGAGGATTCTTTTTTGCAAAAGCCATCGAACGTCGCGCAGCACTTGTTGACCACAGAAGTTTTGGTCGTTGGTGGCGGTTTTGCGGGTGTGGCAGCTGCAATCGCCGCCGCCAAGGCTGGCAGACAGGTCTGCCTCGTCGAATCGCGCGCGTATTTGGGCTGGGAGTTGTTTGCGACCTTGCGGCCCTGGTTGACCGCGGCGGAGCACGAAAAATTGAACGAGTTGTTCAATTGGACCGACAAAACCTATACAAGCGACTCGACGTCTGGGGAACAGGCCGTCATTCCAGATGCATGTAAGCTGTTGTTAGAAGATGTTTTGCTTGCCCACGGGGTCAAGCTGCTTTACTATGCGCACGTCATCGGCTGGGAACAGGAAGAAGCAGGCTGTCGTGTGGAGATTGCCGGGAAATTCGGTCGCAGATACATCTGTGCAAAGGCGCTGATTGACGCCACACAGGATGGTCGCTTGGTTCGCTGTTTGCCAACCAGCGCGCGGCGCAGTCTAGCCGAAGCAACGCCTTATCGAACGATTGAATTCACACGAGTTGACGCACAACGTCTACAAGAGTTGCCAATGCGCATCCCAGAGGATATCACCAGCGATTTTATCGTTCACCAGGGCCACGAAGGCAGCGGCCATTTATTGATTGAACACGCACTGCCTGCGGTGGCGGATCTGCTCTCGGAACGCGTAGGGGATTTGGATGTGCGCGCGCCGTTTTTCAGCATGACGTTGGCCAGATGGCTGTTCGAGCATCATCCTGCCTTTGCCAAGGCAACGTTGGCGACTTCATCGTATGAGCTGACGCTCCCGCCGTTGTGGCGTTTAACGGGATCGAACAATGCGAACTTGGCGGAAAAGTGCTTGACACCTGTTGGCGAAGTGCCCTTGGCAGCTTTTTACGCGCAGGAAGGTTTGTGGGTGGCGAGTGGCTGTGCAGATCTGGCCGACGACACGGCGCAAGCGATTGCAACGGATTTGATCACGCTGCTGCAGTTGGGCACCGCCATCGGACAGCGGTGCGCGCAAAGCTGCGGCGAGCTTCAGATCACGCGCCCAGTCGCCACTTACGAACCACCGATATTTCATCGGGCGGTAGAGACCCTGGTCATCGGCGGCGGCACGAGTGGCGCGTCTGCCGCCATCACTGCTGCGGAGACCAGCGACACGTTGCTTGTGGAGATGAATTCGGGGCTGGGGGGCACGGGCACCATTGGTGGTGTCAACAGTTACTGGTATGGCCAGCGGGATAAGTTCAGCGGCGAAGTGAGCCGTTTGGTTGCAGATGAGCATGCTTGGATGGGCATTCGCGATTCGGCTGGCCGCTGGAATGTCGAAGCAAAGATGTTTGCCTTGCTCAAGGCGGCTTGCCGGGCCAATGTCGATATCATCTTTCGCTCGATGCTGGTCAATGTCTGCGTGAATGAAGCTGGCGCGGTCACGGGGGTTGTCGTGCTGACGCCGGATGGGCTCTTGCACATTGACACGAAAGTGACCATTGACGCCACGGGAGACGGCGATGTGGCGGTGCTTGCGGGCGCCGATTACGTGTACGGGGCCAAGCGCGATGCGGCGACGATGTGGTATTCGATGGCGCCAGTGACCAGACCAGGTCTCCCTCGGAACAACTGGACCAGCAGCATCGATATGGACGATGTCGAGGATATCACACGCGCCGTTTTATCAGCGCGCCGCCGCTGGGTCGGGCATGATCACAGCCCATACATCGCCCCGCGCGAAACGCGGCATATCCAGGGCGAGGTTTGTTTGACGCTGACGGATCAACTGCGGATGCGCCAGTGGTCTGATGTCGTCTATGTGGCGTTCAGCAACCACGACATCAAGGGACAGAGCGGTTCCGACTGGATTCGGCTCGGTCTGATTCCGCCGAACCTGGAAATTGAGATTCCTTATCGGGCCATCGTCCCTGCCGGTATCGACGGCGTGTATGTCGTTGGTAAGGCGTTTTCGGCAACGCACGACGGTTTGCCTGCCATTCGCATGCAGGCAGATCTCGAAAATCTGGGTTGCGTGGCGGGCATCGCCGCAAGACTGTGTGTTGCGGAAGGTGTCACACCGCAGACGCTCCCAGTCGACACTTTGCAGCAGCGTCTCACTCAGTCCGGCATGCTGGCGGAAAGTGTGTGCGGGCGATCCGTCCCTGATTCTGCACCCGAACTGACCGAGGCGGACATGCGCCATTGGGTCAGCCAGTTGAATGATGCCGTCCATCTCTATGCATACTCCGATATGGAGTTTGACGAGGTGCGGCGCGATCCGATTCCATTGGTGGAAGTTTGTACAGCAGGGCCTGCCATCGTGCCGATTTTGGAGGAGGAACTGCGGCAGTCACATTCACCAAGGCGGATCACCGTTGCCAAAGCGCTCGCTTGGTATGGATCAAAGGCGGCGACGCCCGTCTTGTTGGCGGAGATCGCGCGGCATCTGCAAGGTGACGAACTGCCGATGCGCGACGCCAATATTCGCCATACGCAGGCCTCGCCGGATCAAGGCGCAATGCCAGAGCTTGCTTACCTCTTGCATGCGCTGGCGATGACGCGCGATGAACGGGCGCTTGACATTTTGCTGCCGGTGGTGGAATGTCTGCATCCGACAGCGGAGCGGTTTCGCGACAACAAGAGCGGCGTGTTTCACTATGTGGACGCGGTCTGCGAAATTGCCGAAGCCATTGCCTCGCCGCAATGTGTGCCAGCCTTGGAACAGCTGCATGATGAGGCGCTCTTCCATGACAAGATGCTGTATGGCCCTTTGCAGGCCGATTACTTTGAAGAGCGCATCGCCTATGTCGAAGTGACCATTGGGCGGGCTTTGGCGCGCTGTGGCGCAAAGCGCGGGTTGCAAATCCTCGTCAACTATTTGCGGGATACACGCCGCAGCTTGGTGCGCTACGCTTATCATGAACTGAAGGACATCACGGGCAAATCTTACCCACCAGATGCCGCGCGTTGGCAGGCATGGTTGACAGAGGTCGATGAAATTGCGCCGAAGCCGTGGTATCAGGAAAAAGGGCAAACCTGATATCCGGTTGACGTATGCGTTCCTCGTACTTGCGCGTGAATGTGGATACAGGCACTTGGCCACACGCGAATGTAGGCGTGTGGCCTGAATTTGAGTTGGAGTTGAATGTCGGTGAAACTGATTGGCCTGGATATTGGGACCACCTCCATTTGTGGTGTGATGCTGGATGCAGAAACTGGACACGTGCTGGATAAAATGACAAAGCCAAATGATTCAACCATCTTCACGGAAGAACACTTTGCTAGATGTCAGGATGCGACCGCAATCCTCGACGTGGTAGAGGAGATCCTGCACGATTTGGTCAAGCGTGATACGGACATCGCTGCCATCGGCATCTCCACACAGATGCACGGCATTTTGTATGTGAACGCATTGGGGGCGCCAGTCAGCCCGTTATACACCTGGCAAGACGGCCGTGGAGATCTGCCGTATGGCGACGGACGCACTTATTGCGATGTGTTCACCGAATTGACTGGGTATCCCATCGCGACAGGCTACGGTCTGGTCACGCACTTTTACAATGTCGTCAATCACATGGCGCCATCCAACGCGGCGTCTTTGTGCACGATTGGCGACTACGTCGCGATGAAGCTGGCGCAGCAAACACGGCCAGTCACCGATGTGACCAATGCGGCCAGTCTCGGCGCGTTTGAGCTGCAAAAGGGACGCTTCGACGTTTTGCGCTTGGCGGCAGTGGGCATTCAGGCGGACATTCTGCCGGAAGTGGTCCCATGCGGACACCGTGTTGGCGAAACGGTGCAACACATTCCCGTTTTCAGCGCACTTGGCGACAATCAGGCCAGTTTTCTTGGCGCTGTCCCGTCTGCAGATGACACGCTGCTCATCAACGTTGGCACAGGCGCGCAAGTGTCGCTTTTGTCTGACGATTTCATCCAGGCTCCCCATTTTGAAACTCGCCCGTTTCCCGGCAATCAGTTTTTGTTGGTCGGCGCGACGCTGAGCGGCGGCAAGGCATATGCGCGCTTGGAGCAGTTTTTCCGCGAGGTCGTCACTTTGTTTGGCGATGACGCCCCAGCATCGCTCTATAGCAAAATGAGCGATGTTCTTGATAGGACGCCCACTGCGGTGGAATCGTTGGAAGTCACGCCTTGGTTTTATGGGACTCGTGAAAATCCCCAGGCGCGTGGCAGTATCCAGAACATCTCGACGGACAACTTCACGCCGGCGCATCTGATGGTTGGTGTTCTTGAAGGCATTGTGCATGATTTAGCCGCCTATCACCAACACCTGCCCCAGGCGTTGCGACAGCGGATAAGGCAATTGGTGGGTTCCGGGAATGGGATTCGCAAGAATGCGCATTTGGCGGCGATGATCGAACGGCAGTTTGGCAAAGGGATGCGGTTGTCCGCCAACGAGGAAGAGGCGTCTGTCGGCGCTGCGCTTTGCGCAGGAGTGGGCAGCGGCGTATTTTCATCGTTTGCAGCGGCGTCCGCCATGCTGTCTTTCCAATCTTGACCGCGGTGGAGAACCGTGGTATGTTGACAGTATTAAGATTTCAGTTGATTTTGTCAAAACGCTTTGATCGGGAGTATCAGGGAAAGATGCTTTTCAGAGAACTGCGGGAAGGTGCGACGCAGTAAGTGAATTCCTGAATCTCGCCCGGGAGCGGCTAGGCGGAACGTGAGTACACCTAGACGATTGACCCTCGTTATGCGGTTTCGCAGATTTCGTTCTGCGGCAGAGGTGGGCTCGAACGTCGGGTCAACGAGAGTGGTAACGCGGTTGGTACATGGCCAGTCGTCTCTTTATGAGGCGGTGGTCTGTTTTTATTTATATCCAGTTTTTGCAGCGAAACGCGAAGATGGGGACGCACGAAAACAAGGCTTGCCCAGAGAACTGCGGGAAGGTGCGACGCAGTGAAGTTTTTTTTCGCAACTCACCCCAGAGTGGTTGGACAGAACCGTCTGCAAGACGTACTAAGTCCGGACGCCTGACCAGCGTTATCGGGTCGCAACATGTATATGTTGCACTGAGTTGGATTTGGCAAGCCAAATCAACGAGGGTGGTACCGCGTTCGACAACAGGTCGATCGTCCCTTGCGGATGATTGGCCTGTTTTTTTATTGATAGACCGCCACGCGTGATGGTTCGCGCATGGCGCAGCACTAAGGTGCCGTATGATTTTCAAGATAGACATATCATTGTGGAGGGAAGAACAGATGACCTTGATGAATGAAGGAATGGGAGCCAGCATGAAAAATTACCAAAAGTATTCAAGAGGCTATTTTATGCCACCGGAGACGAGCTTGAAGTGGACACAGAAGGAGTACATCACCGAAGCGCCCACATGGTGCAGTGTAGATCTGCGCGATGGAAATCAGGCGCTGGTCGTTCCGATGAATTTGGAAGAGAAGCTGGAATACTTTCAGTTGCTTGTGGACGTTGGCTTTAAAGAGATAGAAGTCGGTTTCCCGGCTGCGTCGGAGACAGAATTTACTTTTCTGCGCACATTGATTGAAGAGCATCTGATTCCCGACGATGTGACGATTCAAGTGTTGACCCAGTCGCGAGAACACATTATCCGCAAGACGTTTGAATCGTTGCGCGGTGCGAAGAAAGCGGTCGTGCATCTGTACAATTCAACCTCTGTCGCGCAGCGGGAACAGGTGTTCAAAAAATCAAAAGCGGAAATCATCGATATCGCCGTCAGTGGCGCAAAACTCTTGCAGGAATGCACGGCGCAAACCGAGGGGAACTTCCTGTTTCAGTATTCGCCAGAGAGTTTTACGGGGACAGAAGTGGAGTTTTCGCTCGAAATCTGCAATCGAGTGCTGGATGTGTGGCAGCCTACGGCAGATAACAAGGTGATCATCAATCTGCCGGCCACCGTGTCGCTCTCGATGCCGCACATCTACGCAAGCCAAATCGAATACATGAGTGAACATTTGAATCATCGAGCGCATGTTGTGTTGTCCATACACCCGCACAATGACCGAGGAACCGGTGTGGCAGATGCAGAGTTGGCGATGCTGGCTGGCGGGCAGCGGATCGAGGGAACCTTGTTCGGCAACGGGGAAAGAACCGGCAATGTGGACATTGTCACGCTTGCTTTGAACCTGTTCTCACACGGTGTAGATCCGCAGCTCAATTTTGAAAATATCCCGGAGATCATTTCGGTGTATGAGCGGCTGACCAAAATGCCGGTGACGCAGCGGCATCCATATGGCGGTGAGCTGGTGTTTACCGCATTTTCTGGATCACACCAGGATGCCATTGCCAAAGGCATGAAATGGCGCGAGGATGAAAACCCGCAGTACTGGACGGTGCCGTATCTTTTGATTGACCCCAAGGACATCGGCAGAGAGTATGAGGGGGATATCATCCGCATCAACAGCCAGTCCGGGAAAGGTGGAATCGGTTATGTGCTCGAACAAAATTACGGGTTGGATCTTCCACCTAAAATGCGAGAATGCTTGGGTTATAGTGTAAAACATGTTTCAGACAGAACGCACAGAGAAATCATGCCGAATGAAATATACGATATTTTCATGACAGAGTATGTAAATGTGAAAACACCGATTGAGTTTATCAAGTACCGTTTTACTGAGCACGATGATTTTCAGACCGTCGTCACTGTGCGCATTGACGGTGAGGTGAAAGAATTTACGGGCATCGGTCAAGGTAGATTGGACGCCATCAGCAACGCGCTGCAGACGAATCTCGGTTTGGATTACACCGATTTGGTCTATAAGGAGCACGCCCTGGAAAGAGGTTCTGCGTCACAGGCGGTATCCTATATCGGCATTGTCGCTTCCGATGGCACAGGGTACTGGGGATGTGGGATTGACGTCGATATTATGACGTCTTCTGTCAAAGCGCTGTTTAGTGTGGTGAATCAATTGTGTAAATCGATGTCACTGTCTCGTTCATAAGAGACGAGTCAGACGCTGATTGGTAAACCGGAACATGGTTGCACAAGGCGCAACTTTTACTGCGCGCCTTTGCGGCGTTGAACGAGGGCATACATCCTGTATGTCCTCGTTGCGGTGTGGGGGTCAAAGGTCGGCAATCGGCGTGAGCGGGATCGACTGGTTCATCTTTTGCAGCTAACCGGTGATGAACTTGCGCTCGACGTTGGCTGTGGCAGAGGACTCATCCTGCATGGGATGGCCAAACGACTGCGAACGGGCAAGGCGGTCGGTGTAGATATATGGAATGCGCGGGATGTGTCCGGCAATGATCCAACTGTGACGAAGCGAAACGCAGCGGCGGAAGGTGTGGCGGATCGCATCGGCTGGTTTGCGCGAGTAGTAGGCCTGCGAACTGTGACCGGTCCGGCCGTGAATCATCCGCAACACGTGAAAATGCCAGGGGGTGTGCAAATGCACGATGTCGTCCAATATTACACCGGCTTTGGGACGCGTGAATGGAGCCGATTAGATAGGGATCCATGGGGACGATTGGAGTTTGTCGTGAATTGGCACTATATCAATCACTATCTGCCGACCACAGGCCACATCTTGGACAACGGGGCTGGGCCGGGAAAATACGCGATGAAGTTGGCGGAAAAAGGATTGCGCGTGACGCTGGCGGATTTGACGCCGAAATTGGTCGAGATCGCCAGGCAAAAAGCGGACGAATTTGGCTTGAGCCATCAATTTGTCGGTTTTCATGTGGCGAATGCTTGCGATTTATCGCTGTTCGATGACGAGGCATTTGACGCAGCGCTCATGCTCGGTCCGCTTTATCACCTACAGCAAGCGGACGAACGCGAACGGGCGGTGCAGGAACTATATCGTGTCACCAAACCAGGCGGACACGTTTTCGTCGCGTTTCGATCACGGTTGAACCACACGCTCACGTCCCTATTACATCCCGAACATTGGCAGCCGAACAACACGCTGGATGAGATCAATCGGTTTTTGGAGACCGGGGTTTTTAACCATCGTGATTCAGGGCGATTCACGGGCGCTTATTTTTTTGAGATTGAAGCTATCAAGCCATTTATGGAGGCAAACGGATTTGCATCCATCGATTTAATTGGGTCGACAAACATCGGTGTGGCCTTGAACGAAGCGCATTGGCAGTACTGGTGGGAGAAGGGAGAAGCGGATAAATTGGAACAGCTGTTGATTCAGACGGCCAGAGATCCTTATGTTTTGGGGATGTCATCCCATCTCCTTTACATCGGCAGCAAGAGAACTTCCCTGTAAAAATGGCTCAAAGCGCAATCTGATACGATCAGCCGTCCCTTGGTGTGTGAAGAATTTTTGGGATGGAACAGGACTTCCGTTCCACTTGCAGAAATCTTCAAGTAGGCAGAATAGATCATCCGTAGACGAGCCTGGGAGGTTTTTTCATGCGTAAAATGGGGATTGGCTTGCAAATGTACACATTGCGCGACGAGACAGCGAAAGATTTCGTCGGCACGCTGCGCAAAGTCGCTGCAATTGGTTATGAAGGCGTGGAATTTGCGGGCTATGGTGGGTTGTCAGCTGACGAGCTGCGCGCTTTGCTCGACGAGTTGGGCATCAAAGCGGTCGGAAGCCATGTAGATATCAATCGCGTCAAAAACAACATTGACGAGGTCATCGCATTTGAGAAGACGATAGGCAGCAGCTATGTCGTTGTGCCGTATATGCCCGAGGAATTCCGCAATACGCCGGAGGCATGGCAGGAGACCTTGGCGCTGTTTGACGAAGCTGGCAAACGTTTTGCCGAACAAGGTCTGGTATTTGGCTATCACAACCATTCCTTTGAATTTGAACAAAGCATGGGTGACCAATTGTTGTTCGATGCTCTGTTTAGCGGCACGGACAGCGCTGCAGTCAAAGTTGAATTGGACGTTTGTTGGGCGCAACACGGCGGACAAGATCCACTAGCATATCTCAACAAGTACAAAGGGCGCGTACCGCTCGTTCACTTCAAGGATCTACGTGTCGATGCGGATGGCAAGGCGCTGACCATGCCACTGGGCGAAGGCGACATCGACCTGGAGAGTGTGTTGGCGGTCAGCAGCGAGTCCGGAACAGAATGGCTGATTGTCGAACAGGATCAATGCCAATATGATCCGATTGAGAGCATCACAAACAGCTGTAAGTGGCTACAATCGCACTTGCAATAACGCGTGATTGGCAATCAGCAGCGAAGGCGATATTGCGCAGCGCTGATGTGGACCGAAACACAGAACCCACGCCGAGCGTCCCACTTTTGGCGAATGTGGTATATAGCGGCATTAAACCCACTGTGGAAATCACAGTGGGTTTAATTGTCTGTGTTTTGACTGGAATAAGCCTATTTCATGTGGAATGATGGGAAGGTGAATGTGTTATAATCATCAACAAACAACACAATACCTCGATATACGTCAAAAAGCGAAACTAGGGAGGCATTTAAACATATGATGCAACGACCAGATAACCTGTATACCCTGAAGGAGGCGCTCTCTGTCGCTGAACGGGGCAAGTATGCCATTGGCTCTTTCTCTCCTCGCTATACACCGATGATCCGCCCTGTATTGGCGGCGAGCCAGCAAAACAATTCCCCAGCCATCGTGCAAATCTCGCAAAAGGAATTGGAACGTTATCACATTGAGCCAGCTGAGTTTGGCGAAGTGTTTTTCCGCGAACTGCGCGATCTTCAGATCACGGTGCCCATCACGCTTCACTTGGATCACACCAAGGATATTCGCGTCATTGAGGCGGCGATTGCCGCTGGATTTACATCTGTGATGATTGACGCTTCGGAACACGATTTGGCGGAAAACATTCGCATTACGCGTGAAGTTGCCAGATTTGCGCACGAACAAGGCGTTTCGGTGGAAGCGGAACTTGGCAAGATTGGCACCACGGACTTTGTGGAAACAGATACGGATGAAGAAATGTACACGGATCCGAATGAGGCAGAACAGTTTGTGCGTGAAACCAAGGTGGATGCACTGGCGGTTTCAGTCGGAACTGCGCACGGTGTTTACCAAGTCCGCCAACCGAAAGTAGATTATGAGCGTCTGCAGGCGATTCGCGCCAGAACCGATGTCCACCTCGTTTTGCATGGCGGCTCTGGGGTGCCTGCGGAAATGGTCAAAGCGGCCATCCAATTGCCTGGCGGCGGCGTCAGCAAGGTGAACATCGCGACGGATCTCGAAGTTGCACTGTTGGCGGCGTTGGGTCGGGCGGATCGAATGACAAATGCTGAGTGCAAAAACCTGGCGGAAGACCAGTTGGTGGCTGGGCGCAATGCGGTGGCCGAAGTGGTTGCGGAAAAAATGAACGTGTTCCTCGGCAGTGCCGGGAAGGCAGGGACTTTTGGCGCAGCGAAGTAAATGGTAAGAAATACATTTGGGAGAAAGGAAGCGAGACATGTATGAGCGACACGCTCTTCATCATTCACACTACCCCCGTCACGGTAGCGTCATTGAACGAACTTGCCAAGGAGATGATGCCAACCACGCGCGTGTTCAATATCGTGGACGACTCTATTCTGCCGCAACTGCAGCAAAATGGCGCAGATTTGACGGAGATTGAAGAGCGCTGGTTTTTCTACGCCCAGACGGCTGCAAAGCAAGGGGCGGATTGCGTTCTGTCGGCTTGTTCATCTGTTGGCGAACTGGCGGATCGCGCACAGGCGCAGTTGCCGATACCGGTGTTGCGCATCGACAGCGCAATGGCGGAGAAAGCACTGACGTTTGGGCCGCGTATCGGCGTCGCGGCTACACTCGCAACGACCTTGGGACCGACGACGCGCCTGCTGGAGCAGAGCGCAGCCCGCAGCGGCCGTGAGGTGACCATCCATCCGGTATTGGTGGACGAGGCATATCGTCAACTGCAAAAGGGCGATGTAGACGCACATGATCGGGTTTTGCTCGATGCGCTGTTTGCCCTGCGAGCGCAGGTGGATGTCGTGGTTTTGGCGCAGGCGTCGATGGCGCGAGCCGTGGCCAACCTGCCAGCGCATGAGCAGGCATACTACTTGACCAGCCCGCGGCTTGGCATGGCGCGTGTGCAACAAATCATGGCACAGCAGGCGGCAGAGGCCAATCCATGACAGCCATCATCGGTGTGGATGTCGGCACGACCCACGTCAAAGCAGGCGTCTTCGATGCCGCAGGGCGCACGCTGCATATTGCGCGCCGCTCGACCGTGACGCATCAGGATGAACAAGGGCTTTTTTATTACGATCCCGATGAGATTTTCGCCACGATTCTCGCTTTGCTGGACGAGTTGTTTGCCCACGCGCCTGGCGTAGCACCGGCCACCATTGGCATTGCGAGTATGGCTGAAACCGGCTTGCTTTTTGATGTCAAAACGGACAAAGCGTGCAGTCCATTTGTGCCGTGGTTTGACAGTCGTTCCAGTAGCCAGGCGGCCTTTGTCGAAGCGGAGGCCGACGTTTTTGAACTGTTTGCCCGCACAGGATTGCGGCCCAACGCCAAGTATGGACTGTGCAAAATTCTCTGGCTGCAGGCGCACATGGGCAGCATACCCGAAGGGGCGGTCTGGCTGTCCATGGCCGACTATGTCATGTATCGGCTGACAGGTGTTTTGGCCACCGACTACACGTTGGCGGCGCGAACGCACGCGTTTCGCATTGATGATCTATCCTGGGACGCGGAATGGCTCCGCCATTTTGGCCTGCGGCAAAGTCTGTTTCCAGACGTCCTGCCGAGTGGACGGCCAGTCGGTCAGCTGCAGTCCGCGTTTGTCCAGCGCTTTGGATGCAAAAGTCAACCAAGCGTCTGTGTGTCAGGTCATGACCATCTCTGTGGCACACTCGGCGCAGGACTGTTTGCGCCAGGCGATGTGCTGGATTCCATGGGAACCGCTGAGACATTGCTCGGCACGTTTGCGGCACGTCGGCTGACGCGCAAAGATTATGAATCGGGGCTGGTCTTCGGGCTGCATGTCATTCCCAAGCAGATGTTTTGGCTGGGGTCTGTACCTGCGTCGGGTGGATCTGTCGAATGGTTTCGCCAGCAGTTTGCCGAACCGGCGCTCTCCTACGAGGCGCTGTTGCAGTATGTGCAGGAGGCGGGGGATGAACCGACAGGCATGCTCTACTTCCCCTATTTGGCTGGGGCTGGAGCGCCAAAGCTGGATGACCGTGTAACAGGGGCGTTGTTGGGTCTGACGCAGGCGCACAAGCGCGGGCATGTGTTGAAAGCAGTGCTAGAGGGTGCGGCGTATGAGGTGGAGTCGATCCGCCGATGCGCCATGTCTGTACTGGAGGACACCATCCGTGAAATCACCATCAGCGGCGGGGGAAGTCAAAATCGTCATTGGCTGCAGATCAAAGCGGACGTGATGGGTTGTACACTTCGTGTGTCCGACACTGTCGAAGCCACGTTGCTTGGCGCGGCACTGTTGGCGGGCGTCGGATGTGGCTTGTACAGCAGTTTGGCTGAAGTGGCGGCTGGTTTTTCTGGACAAGCGCAGACACATGTTTCGTTTCACCCGTTACGTCACACTGCTTATCAGCAGATTTTCACAGAGCGGTATCTTCCGCTGCAAAAGGTACTGCACAGCTATGCGTGACAGCAGCGTTGCAAAAGTACAGGCAGAAGCCGTGATCGACAGTGGAATTTTGCAATGAGAGGAGTCGTTGTATATGGAAGCTTCACATCATCGGGAAGTTGTCCAATCGCTGATTTCTGTTGGTCGTTACATGATGGAAAATCAACTTGCCTGGGGGAACTCTGGTAACATCAGCGCCCGCACAGGCGAGACGAAGTTTTGCATCACGGCGAGCGGCACATACCTCGGTGAACTGGAGGCAACGGATTTTATCGAGGTGGATGTTCAGACCGACGCGCTCTACGGTGTGGGCAAGCCGTCGAAGGAAGTGCCGATGCACACGGCGATTTATGAAAGTCGGCCGGATGTAGGCGCGATTTTGCATGCGTCTCCTTTTTACAGCACCATGTTCGCTTGCACAAAAGAACCGTTGCCGAACGACTGGTTTGTTGAGGATTTTTACTACCTGGAACGGATTGCCCGCGTGCCTTATTTTCATCCAGGTTCCGTGGCCCTCGGTGAAGCCGTGCGTGAACAGGCGCGCGTTGCGAATATCTTGCTGCTGGAGAATCACGGTGTCCTCGTATATGACACGACCATTCGTGAAGCGCGGATGGCCTTGCAAACGCTGGAGATGGTGGCGAAGATGGCCGTCTATGCACGGATGAGTCAGTTGCCCATGGAACCTGTCGGTACACAGGTTGTCGCTGATTTTCTGGACAACGCTGGCTATAAACCGCGCAGGAGGTGGCCGACGTGAACATCGGGGTGGTTGCCGATGACATCACGGGCGCAAACGACATTGGCATCATGTTTGCCAAACACAACTTGACCGCCAACGTGTATTCACTCGGCGCAGGGGATCAATTGCTGTCGCAGGGTATGAGGTTGCCTGCGATGGCCGTGATCGACACCAATTCCCGTTTGGACAGTCCGGCAGACGCGTACGCGAAGGTGCGGCAGGCGACGGCAAAACTGCGCTCAGTCGGGTATCAGCAGTTTTTTAACAAGACGTGCTCCGTCTTTCGTGGCAACATCGGCGCTGAATTTGACGCCATGCTGGATGAATTGGATGCTGAATTTGCCGTCGTCGTCCTCGGGTTTCCCAAAAATGGCCGCACGACCGTCGATGGCATCCACTATGTCGCAGGCCAAAAGCTGGAGGATTCGGCGTTTCGTCACGATCCGATTCATCCGATGCGCAGGTCGGATTTGGTGGGGATTCTCCAGAGCCAGACCAAGCGGAAAGTCGCGCTGATTACCCATCAGGTGATCGACCAAGGTGAAGTGGCGTTGCGGGGACAGATTGAACAGATGCGAGCGAAGTGCAACTATCTGATTTTGGACGTGGTGGATCAGGCGAGTTTAGGCGTGATTGCCAAAGCAGTGGCCAAGGAGCGCATCATTTGTGGCAGTTCGGCGATTGCGGAGGAATTGGCCGCGTTGGCGACGACTGAGTCCCCGCTGGATGTTCACATGACGCTGCCAGTGCAAAACGGATATGGCATCTGTTGTGTCGCCGGGAGTTTGACGCCGCAGACAAAGGCACAGGTGGCCTATATGAAAGCGCAGGGAACGCCGACCATTGAACTGGAGACGACCATCTTATTTGATGAGACAGCGCGACACAGCGAGATCGACCGTCTTACAGGGGATTTTGTGCAACATCTAAAGGCGCGGCGCAACCCGATTTTGCACGCCAGTCACAGCATACAGGCGTTTGAAGCGACGATGGAAGCCGGGGCGCGGCGCGGGATGACGTCAGAGGCGGTTGGCCGATTGGTGGCAGACACACTGTCGCAAATTGTGCAGGAGACGCGCGCGCAGTTGCCGGGTTTGAACCGCTTTGTGATTTTAGGCGGAGAGACTTCTGCAGCCATTTGCAAGCAATTGGATGTGCATGCGATGGCGGTATGGCGCGAGATTGAGCCGGGTTTGCCGTCTTGTATTTCCTTGACGGAACCGCCATTCTTCCTGATACTAAAATCAGGCAGCTTCGGTCAGGCAGACTTTATCAAGAAAGCGATTGACCACCTAAGCGAAAGTGCATAAAAGCTTAGCGGTCAGGTAAAGGGGACATAGAGAATATGCTGGTCGCAGAGCGCCGCAAGCGGATCAAAGCGTTGCTTATGCAGGATGGAAGTGTCAAGGTGGCTGATTTGGTCACCATGTTTGAGGTGTCCGAAGAGACCGTGCGCCGGGATTTGCACGAGTTGGAACGCGCGGGCATTGCGTTAAAAAACTACGGTGGGGCGATTTTGGCCGATGAAGTGGATGTGGCGCCAACGCCTGCGCCTTCTGTGCAGCAGCGCAAAGTGCATCTGGCCGTGGAAAAAGACGCAATTGGTCGATGTGCGGCTGCCATGGTAGGGACTGAACAAGTGGTGATGCTCGACGCCGGTTCCACCACGTCCTGCGTGGCCAGGTATCTGGCGGATAGTGAGCAAGTGACGGTTGTGACGAATAGCATCACAGTGGCAGATTCGTTGAGCCAGAACCAACATGCTTCGGTATTTGTCCTCGGGGGAAAGCTGCATCCAAACTTTATGAGTTTGATTGCACCCTATCCGGAAGAGGAAATTCGGAAGTTCAGCGCTGACATTGTGTTCTTGGGCGCTTCGGGGATCACGTTGGACAAGGGATTCACGAGTGTCGATGTCTACGAAGCGCAGGTCAAACGCGCGATGATAGAGGTGGCGCGCAAGGTCGTCGTCGTGGCGGATCACAGCAAATTTGAAAAACGCGGATTGGTTTCCTTCAGCGATTTTGCCAATGTGGACGTTCTGATTACCAGTAAGATGGCAGATTCCGAGATTGTCAAACAGATTGAAGCGATGGGTGTCGAAGTGTTGTTATGCGAGCTTTCGTGAGTCATTTCGGCAATGATTTGTCCGACGAATGACTTGGTAAATTCGTGTTGACAGCTTGTACGCTGACAGTATATAATCAGTTGCGTTGACACGTTTTCCGGGTCAAACGAATATGTCGGGGTGGCGGAATCGGCAGACGCGCACGTTTGAGGGGCGTGTGGGGAGACCCGTGCGGGTTCAAGTCCCGCCCTCGACACCACATCAACTAGGAATACCTAGTGCCACAAGGACTTTTGGGTTTTTCGCCCGAAAGTCCTTTTTGTTGTTTACATTACGATACGTACGGCTTCGTAGTTCCATGACATGTGTGCGGTGATTTGAACAGACCACACACGTATAGGAGGAACGATGACGATGGCACGTAGAAAGAATGTTGTAAAAACCCATGAGGACAGTGTAGGAGCCACAACAGCGGTCAGTATCCAAACCAATCAGGTATTGGATTTTGACACGGCAATGGAATTGTTTATTAACGAACAAAAGATACTTCACAGAGCGCCACGTACCATAGAATGGCATCGGGAAAATCTCCACACCTTGAGGGCATTTCTTGAACGCCAAGGGTTAAGTACGACTCCAAACCAGATCACAACAAAGATGCTTAAGGAAAACTACATTCTTCACATGCTTGAAACACTACAGTTATCGCCAGTCACCGTAAACGGACGCATTCGTTCTTGCAAAGCATTCTTTGATTTTTTGTTGAATGAAGCGTATTCGTCATTAAATCCAGCTAAGCAATTGTCGCTATTGAAGACGAAAAAAACCGTTATCGAGACATTCTCGCGTGACCAGTTGAACTTGTTGCTGTCGGCTCCAGACAAGAATACATTCACAGGCTTTCGTGATCATGTCATTATGTTGCTCTTACTGGAAACTGGAATGAGAGTTTCAGAAATAGTGGGGTTGAAACTGCAAGATATACGTTGGGCGGATAGTAGCATTCTTGTATTGGGCAAAGGCAATAAGGAACGGCTCGTTCCATTTCAAAGAAAGATGAAGGCAACGCTAAGAAAGTATATTTCTATTCGGGGAGATGTTGAAGGGGAAGACAAGGTGTTTCTGACCATTGATAATATACCTATGTCAACCAGAAATGTGCAAGAGCGTATTCAAGACCATGGGAAGCTTGCAAATATTCAAGGGGTGCGCGTGTCTCCGCATACGTTCAGACATACCTTTGCAATGGTGTTAGGCTGAAATGGTGGACACAACGAATCAAGAATGTAAGAATAAGGAGATTCGAGGTGAGCCACAGATAATTTTAGCTGGATCAAAAAATATGACAGTCATAAACAATTTGTCCAAATGCAGGATTAGTAGCGTCGGAGGGGAACAGCATGGAGAGAAAGGTCATTAAAGTTAAACGAACAGTAGAGAGAAATATACTTGAGAAAGGGGAAGGGGCTTCGTCAAATGGTGATGGGTGGTTGCACCAAGAAGTCTTTGTAGAAGAAATCTTTGATCAGAAGGTATGGGGAATTATAGGAGAGATGAGTGAGAAAGTGTTCCCTTCGGTGAATAATTTCTATAAGGACTCTTCCCTACGGCAATCCAACCTTGAAAAGTATTTCAATGCTTTATTTTGGAAACGCCCTAGCTATATGTTTATAGGAGAAGCACCTGGTGTTCACGGATGTGCTTTGACAGGGATACCATTTACCTCTGAACGTGTAATTAGAGATGGAATTACAAACCATCACTTTAATGGAACTCGGTTCATGGCTGAAGGACACTCTTATGAAGGGTCGGCCAGTTACTTCTGGCAAATGATAAATCGGATGCCCAAACCACCAGTATTGTGGAATGTATTCCCCCTTCACCCCTATAAAATGGTAAATGGAGAAATGAAGAATCGCGCCCCGAAGGAAGCTGAAAAAGCGTGGGGACAGGAAATCTTGTTAAAGGTTCTTGGTTTATTTCCTAGTATTCACATCATAACGGTTGGAAATCATGCAAGAACTACATGCGAAAAACTCAAAATTAAGACATCGGGGCACATCATCCATCCCGCACACCATGTCAATGAGTTCCGTGAACAATTTAGAATTTTTTTGTAACATAAGTGTGTAATACGGATATTCACCCAGCTACCTATAAAGATAGATCCAGTTGGGTGAATATTTGTGTTGAAAAAAATTACTGACGCCCAATAGGTTGCTCTTTTGACCAATGGTATCCGCCATCATTGGTGGCGTAATTTGTAACTGCATTTGTCATCGCATCTCGCACAATCGCAGTTCCATGCTTGTTGTCGGCAAACACCAACTTTTGAACTTGATTTTCTCCTGTGAATGGCAAAGCAATTTTTGTCCATGTCCGCCCCGCGTCATGTGTGATTTCTAGCGTGTTTGTACCAGTCATGTTTGTTGTGTCTGGAATGCCACATTGAGGACAAAAACTGACGAAGTAAGCTGTTTGTCTATCTGGTGCGTAAAAGTTGGACAGATAGCCTTCTGCTGCAATGGACGAATTATTGTTGGAGTATCCCCATGTAATTCCATTGTTGTCGCTATGGTAAAGTGCATGTCTTGGGAACTGGTTATCGTTCCATGTTGCCATTAACCAAGTCAGCTTGTGATCCAGCGTTACGAATGAAATCTGTGGAGCGCCATATGTAGATGCACCTCGTGTTATACGAGATGGATATGACTCCTCTATCCAATGCGTACCACCATCGTTGGTGCGATACATTATGAGTTCACTGTTCTGTATCGCTCCGCAGATAATGCCAGTGGTAGGAGTCTGGAAATGGACTTGAAAAATGTTATCTCCAAGCGGCGTTGATACTTTTGTCCATGAATGCCCTGCATTGTGCGACACGAACAGAGCGTGTTTAGGATTGGTTTTCTTATCCCATCCAATGACGTAGACCAATTTGCTTGTTACCCATTCTGGCGATGCAGTGTATTTGTCTGGCTTGGCGGGCAGGGCGTGGCTGTGAGGGCTTGTTGGACTGATTTGCTTGACCAACGCAGTGTTAGTCATATTTGCTTTGATCGTTTGTGATTGTCCTGATGTCGTCTTGGCCGCGATGTTATTTGATGTGGAGTTATTGTTTGCTGTTCCACAGCCTGTCAGCAATGTAATGCCAATCAATGCTGTTGCAATGGCTCTAATATGACTGTTCATGATGGTTTCTCCCTTCGCTTTCACCAAATATGACGGAGTAGCGAAGGTCATTGTGTCAAGAGATGATATGGAAAATGGTTACATGTGGTCAGGTGGGTTGTCTTCGGAAATGGCGATTCGATCTTCTACATGACAACTTGTTTGTCCGTTACTGTAAGAAAAGTAAGCGTTCATATGATTGAGAAAGGATGTGAGCAATTATTGGTGAGAGGATCGGCTAAAGGAGTGGTAAAATCAGGTGTAAAGGCAAGTTGCTGCAACTGCGATTGGTGTGTTCTGCCTGTTGACTAACGATCAGAAGTGTGCGGTTAGGGAATGTAAAAATTATCAAGGGGGGAAGAGAAATGTCAGAGTGGCCCAAACACTCGGTTTCCGCAGCTGCAGTGGTAGTGAACGAGCATGGAGAAATTCTACTCATAAAAGGACCTCGGAGAGGATGGGAACCGCCTGGGGGTGTGGTGGAGCTTGGTGAATCAATTGAGTCGGCAGCCGTTCGTGAAGTTAAGGAGGAATCTGGAGTCGAGATTGAGATCGTTAAGTTCTGCGGTATATTTCAAAATCTTGAGAAAGGTGTAGTAGCAACAATGTGGCTAGCTAGAGCAATCGGAGGGGAGCTGACAACGTCCGAAGAGAGTTTGGAGGTTGGGTATTTCACGATTGAACAAGCTATGGAGATGATCACTTGGCACACATTTCGAGAGCGGATTCAGTTAACTTTGGATGAAAGTCAGCACCCGTTTTTTGTTGCTTGGTAACATAAATTTTGTAGCTCAAAGCTCCGTCGCCAAAGGGGCGAGTTGATAAATGGTTGCATGAAAATACAAATTGTTCGATGTCCTGCTAACGGGACTCTCGGGCAGGATAGCGACACAAGTAAGCGAATCAATTTCCTAGATGAAAGGCGAGTGAACATGAGCAGAGTTGAACGTCGAATTGAATCGGTTAATAGGCCCTCGGCAGATCGGAGTGGGGCGATGTTAGACAATTGTTTCCCAAGCGAGATGTCCTTGTTATCTGCAAATGCACTTTGTAATTACATAGCGAAAGAGTATTTCAATAGTTCTTCACTACAGTGCCGATTGTATTACAGAGGTCTCCATGACATATATAAGGTTGTTGCATACAATAATGAGTATTTCTTCAAGGTATACCGCCAAGGTATAAGAAGAATAGAAGAAATCCAAGATGAAATTGATTTGCTCAATCATCTTAAAGCGTCCGATATAGAAACCACCCTACCCGTAGTCAGATGCGATGGAAAGTTCATTTCGGAATTCAATACCGCCAATGGAAATCGATTTGGTGTCCTGTTTACGTCAGTTGGAAATCATGGCCTTAGCGAAGTAGAGGAGACTGCGGAACTAAACGAGCAATTAGGAGGATATGTTGCCTCTATCCACAGGGCTTGGGATTCAGTCAATCTGGGAGGAAACCGCTGGAATTTAGACGCGGGCTTATTCATAGACCGTGCAATGCACGCTATTAGAGAGTTCTCAGACATTCATGTGTTTGACATAGGTTTTTTGGAATCCATCGCTAAAGATCTCAAAAGCAAACTAGCCATTTTGCCTGTAAGGAAATCGCAATATGGTATGTGCCACGGCGATATTTACAGCGGAAATATCCGGGTTGGTAATGACAACAGCCCCATCCTATTTGATTTTGATTTCTGCGGAACAGGGTGGAGGGCATACGATATTTCGATGTATGCGTTTCCGTTCGGAATGGGGTGCGATGTCACCAAGCTGAAAAAGAGAGAAGAACGAAAGCATCAATTTCTAAATGGATACAACAAGGTCAGAGCAATGAGTGACGAAGAGATCGAGTCCATTGCCCTCTTCGTACCATTCAGAAGGATTTTCAATCTTGGTATGCTTTATATTACCTTCCTTCCAAATACTTGGGGAGACATTGCAGTGATTAGAAACGTTGATGAAGACGTAGCACTGCTTAAAAAATGGTTTGAACTTAACCCTATTTTATGAGCGACAGTAATCTTGAACTATTGGGTTAATTCAAGAAGGCGACGAAAAATCCCTTAGCGGACGTTCCGTTACTGAACAAACGGAGCGGAATAGTTGAACAAGATTTGGTTGTGGAGGATTGGTATTCGGCGTGGAAAGAACAGAGGTTATGGTGTACTTCACAATATTTGGTGATGAGTTTCCGTTGGAAGTTGTAACACAAAAACTAGGGGTTCCACCTATACTGACCTACACAAAGGGAGATTTAATCCCTAATCGTCGTTCAAAGATGCATTATAAGGAATCCGCGTGGGAATTAAGTACAGGTTATCAAGACTCTTTAGATGTAAACGAACAGCTTCAACAAGTAATAGGTCAACTGGTGGGCAAAGAAACGGTGATTACTGGGATATTGAAAACGTACTCACTGTTATGCAAGTTCTTTATTGTCATTGTAATCAACAACGGGGAAACACCTTCGTTATACTTGGACAAAAGCGTAATTCACTTTGCGGCAAATATCGGAGCCGAGTTTGACTTTGATTTGTATGCGAACCCTTACGAAGGCGAAATGGATTGAATCTGTTTTTGTCGCTAAACGGGGGCGAAAATCCCCTAATTGTGCGATATGATTAATGAATAATCATACAGTTTTTAGATTTGCAATGCTATTGCGCACAAGGAGCAGGCTAGTCATAATGAACGAGGCCGGCCCCATTTCGTAAGCACGTGGGTTACACTGAATTTGGGATAACCAGTGCAGAGCCACAATACGAAAAGGAGCCGGTTATAGT
>NZ_JBHUCX010000073.1:0-57628 GCF_042678105.1 Alicyclobacillus fodiniaquatilis | reverse complement strand
CTAGTGGAGCATTATCCGGCATTAGCACTCGTTTCCGAGTGTTATTCCAGTCTAACAGGCAGATTGCCCACGTGTTACTCACCCGTCCGCCGCTGACTTCCGAAAAAGTCCGCTCGACTTGCATGTATTAGGCACGCCGCCAGCGTTCGTCCTGAGCCAGGATCAAACTCTCAACAAATGTTGTCTTGCTTTTCGTGGTTACCCACGTTGAATCGCTCAAGGCGTGGCTGTGTGTTTAGTTTTCAAGGTACCAATTTGAAGCCAAAACTGCTTGACTTCATGCCATGCATCAGACAAGCTAAACCCGAATGATGCTGGGCTTGTTTGCCGCCGCTGTCTTAGCGACGTTTGCTATCTTAGCACGCCTTTCAAATCCGAGTCAAGCATCTTTTTATCTTTTTCGCATTGTTCTTTTTAAATTAGGTACAATTGACATCCTCGCCGCTCTAAAGGAGCACAATTCCTAGGGTCAATGCGATCACGTTATACCATCCTCATAGCCGCTTCGGCAAGGTTCCTGCTGCAGTGCACCTCTTGTACCACTCACTTCAAAGCTGATCCGAGCGCGATCCCACCGCTCCCTATAATACGTTCAACTCCCTTGCTTACATCAGCTTGTTCCGAAACCACCATCGCGTGGTTTTGCTAATAGGTGGTCGATGTTTTGTCTGTAAAACATCGATAATAAGCATTGGGATGCGAGCGTGTATGCGTTACACGCCAACCGGACTTTTTCCCAGATCACTGCTATTTCTACTGTTTGGATGGTTTACACTTGAATCGTTGTAAGCGCTTTATAAACCTATTATACTTTGGTCAACGAATGATAACAACGATTAATCCCCTAGAGGGGGACACCATCATTGAAGATACACGTTCATTGACAGGGGCTTGTCGCATTCCTAATCAGTCGGTTCCTTCCGCTATTGGAGTATCTAAACCTAAAATCACGGTCGCCCCTGATCAAAGAGCTCGGTGCTCAAAACATAAAAAGCACCTGCATTAGATGTAGAGAAATGTATTTCTGTACTTGTCATTCATCATAATTCACTGCAATAAAAAAGTTTTTTTGTTTATTTTCTTGACTTGTGTTTCTAGACATGATAAATTGCTATCTGCCTCACTCAAGAGGCAATGCGAGCCATTAGCTCAGCTGGTAGAGCACCTGACTTTTAATCAGGGTGTCGCTGGTTCGAATCCAGCATGGCTCACCAAGTTTCACGCCACCTTGGCTCAGGGGTAGAGCGGCTCACTCGTAATGAGCAGGTCGTCGGTTCAAATCCGACAGGTGGCTCCAGGCCAGCGTAGCTCAGCAGGTAGAGCAACTGACTTGTAATCAGTAGGTCGCAGGTTCGATTCCTGTCGCTGGCTCCATTGGTGACCGACGAGTACTATAGGGGCGTAGTTCAGCTGGTAGAACGGCGGTCTCCAAAACCGCATGTCGTGGGTTCAAGTCCTGCCGCCCCTGCCATATACCTTTGGGGAATAGCCAAGCGGTAAGGCAACGGTTTTTGGTACCGTCATGCGAAGGTTCGAATCCTTCTTCCCCAGCCATTGTGCCCGTAGCTCAGCTGGATAGAGCGCTTGACTACGAATCAAGAGGTCGGGAGTTCGAATCTCTCCGGGCACGCCAGTAAAATAACATCGGAGCATAGCGCAGCTTGGTAGCGCGCCTGCCTTGGGAGCAGGAGGTCGTGGGTTCGAATCCCGCTGCTCCGACCAGTTTCACCTCATCAACTTTATAACGTCCCGGAGTGGCGGAATTGGCAGACGCACACGACTCAAAATCGTGCGGGAAACCGTGCCGGTTCGAGTCCGGCCTCCGGGACCATGCCGTGGGGGTATAGCTCAGCTGGGAGAGCACCTGCCTTGCAAGCAGGGGGTCATCGGTTCGAATCCGTTTACCTCCACCACTTTCCTCGATAGCTCAGCGGTAGAGCATCCGGCTGTTAACCGGAGGGTCGTAGGTTCGAATCCTACTCGGGGAGCCAACTTTGCTCCTATAGCTCAGTCGGTAGAGCGCATCCATGGTAAGGATGAGGTCACCAGTTCAAGTCTGGTTGGGAGCTCCATTCGGCCCCATGGTCAAGCGGTTAAGACACCGCCCTTTCACGGCGGTAACGCGGGTTCGAATCCCGCTGGGGTCACCACTGTTCTTGATTTGCAGAACAGAGTTTTTCTTGACAAACTATGGATTATCCCGTAACATTTTGAACGTTCCATGCGGAAGTGGCTCAGGGGTAGAGCATCGCCTTGCCAAGGCGAGGGTCGCGGGTTCGAATCCCGTCTTCCGCTCCAATTTGCGGGTGTAGTTTAATGGTAGAACGTCAGCTTCCCAAGCTGAGAGCGAGGGTTCGATTCCCTTCACCCGCTCCAGGCGGCTATAGCTCAGAGGGAGAGCACCACCTTGACACGGTGGGGGTCATAGGTTCAATTCCTATTAGCCGCACCATTTGTCTGACGCGTCGTTTTATCTGCAACAAACTGCCCGCAACGCGTCAGGCCCTATCGTCTAATGGTTAGGACGCCGCCCTCTCACGGCGGTAATAGGGGTTCGAATCCCCTTAGGGTCACCAATATCATGGAGTGATGGCCGAGTAGGTCGAAGGCGCTCGCCTGCTAAGCGAGTATACGTCTTAACAACGTATCGAGGGTTCGAATCCCTCTCACTCCGCCATGTGGAACTGTGGTGTAGAGGCCTAACATGCCTGCCTGTCACGCAGGAGACCGCGGGTTCGAATCCCGTCAGTTCCGCCAAAATATAGGGGCCCATAGCTCAGCTGGCTAGAGCGCACGACTGATAATCGTGAGGTCGGAGGTTCGAGTCCTCCTGGGCCCACCAGCACATAAAAGCAACCACTTGAAAATGAGGTGGTTGCTTTTTTTCATGAACGGTTCGGACCACGTAACCGCAGATGGTACCGTGTCCCCCGCGTAATGTAGATAGATAAGTGGACGGCCCATTGAAGCGCAACAATTCTTCAACAGCCGAAGGCACCAAACTGAGGTCAGCTTCAAGATCCAGTCCACCTACCGGAAACGGCACCTTAACAACCAGGTCGGCCAACCTCATCTATGTAAATAACTCAAATACATTTTCCGTTAAGTTGCCGTTGTCACCACATACAGATTGAACGCTGACGTATTATGTCCTGGAGTGTTCATCAGTATCATCCTTCCTCGAATTAATAAGCTGTCCAGCCCGCATCTGCGGTGATTACTGTCCCATTTACAAAACTGGATTCGTCTGACGCAAGGAAAAGCGCTACCTTCGCAATTTCACTAGGTTGTCCCGTACGTGGGTTAATGTTCATACCGAGCATGGCCTGCTGTACACCAAGCGCTGACATGTCAATGTTCGCCAAATCGGCCGAGATGTTCGTTTCGACTCCACCTGGTGCAATTGCATTGCAACGAATCCCCATTTTTGCATATTGATATCCCACGTTTTTCGTGAGACCTACAACCGCATGTTTAGACGCAGTATAAGCAACTCCTGCACGAGAACCGAACAAACCTCCCACTGAAGCGGTATTGACGATCACACCCTTGCCTTGCTGAATCATAATAGGGAGCGCCTTGCGAATTGCACGCATTGGCCCAGTTACGTTAACTGCGAAGACGCGTTCCCACAGATCATCCGTCACGTCTGCTGCAGCTGTCATTTTGTCCATAATACCTGCGTTATTAATCAAGACATCAAGAGAACCGAATGTATTGACAGCCGTATCAATGAGGTTTTGAATATCTTCCTCTTTGGCTACGTTCGTAACCACGTCGATTGCCGTTCCCCCAGACGCCTTAATCTGTGCTACCACCTGATTCAAGGAGTCTGCAACTATATCAGCTAGAACAACCCTTGCACCTTCCTGAGCAAATAACTTTGCGATCTCTTTTCCCATTCCAGAACCTGCACCTGTTACAACAGCAACTTTATCTTGAAGTTTCATTCCAAGTCATCCTTTCGATTTTAACGTATCTAAAATTGGTTCCATGACAATCCTGCGAAGTGAAACAAACGGCCAAATTACAGGACACAATGTCTATAATTACTGTACGGCTGGAACGAGATCACCTCAATCGGTAACGTAGTGCCCGAATGTTGTTTAGTGAACAAAAATCAGACACAATGTTGAAAAAGTATCAAGTTTTCGGGGGGATGAGTATGAAAAAAGTTGACCCGCGTGTGAAACGAACAAACAGGCTGCTTATAGATGCGCTAATCGAATTGGTCGCTGAGCAAGGATATGATGCGGTAACCGTTCGCGAAATTGTAAAGAGAGCGGAGGTCAATCGTTCTACATTTTACCTTCATTTTCGTGACAAACAAGACATTCTCAACTGCATGGAGGATCATATATTGAATGAGTTAGGGGAATCAGTGAGAAACCCAACATTTACGTACGAATCGGCATTGCGTAATTATGAAGCGTCAAAAACACCAATCTATTCGACCATTGCATTGTTCAAACATGTTGAGAAATACGCGACACTATACCGAAAAATGCTCGTTGAACGGGATTTCCGCGCAAGAGTGACGCAAGTGATTCGGAAAGAGGTGCTTCCTCTTACTCCGGGAGATTTAGAAGCTGCCTTCGCATCTCACGGCATCATCGGAGTGATTTTGTACTGGTTAGAGGGCGGTATGAAGGAATCGGTCCAGGAGATGAGTTTATGGCTCACTCGGTTCAGCTTGTATCCATTACGCCATTTTGAGTGACCAAACATCGAATCCACGAATTCGGGCGACCAATTGAATACAACGCCAAAAAGGAATATTTCGGGCGAATCATACACCAAAATACCACCGTTGGAGAAACGGTAATATCGCAGTCAGAAGAATTAGGTGAAACTCCCCCGCCTACTCTTCTGATTTCAAACCTGAAACCACCATGGAATGTACAAGGGGCGTCCCTCGGCCGTTTTCACCACTTTTGGAAAGCCCCCTGCACTTGAGAATGGAGTTTCTAGCCGCCACTACTTGACAGCATGCACCTTGACTTGGCTGTTCGACGAAACCCAAATGTGGTTTTTGCTTACGCTTCAGATATCACTCCTATTTTTTCAACCACCAAATTCCTGCGCATTCAGGCAAATGAACTAAGTTTTCCGCGACTACTCTATCCGCTAATGCGTCCCCAAAGAAAAACCGTGTCAGTGCATCCGCCTCTTGCAAATCCTTGAAATCATAATCCAACCGCACCCATTTATATGAAAATCCATATGTATTTTCAAGTAATGAATAATAGCGCTTTAAATAAATTGGCGGTGTAGGTGCCTCATAGCCAGTACCCATTGTTTCAAAGATAATAATGGTCCCATCTTTACGAAGAACGCGATGCATCTCCTGCATGACCTGTTCAATGTTTTGCTCGTTGTTTGGGACATTTGAACTCCCCAAATAAGAAATACTCCATCCAGCTATCACAAGGTCTGCACCGTGATCGACCGCTGGTATCTTGCGATGATCCGCGACTTGCAATCTATAATTGGACAATTGGGCAGCCTGTAACTTACGTTGATTAATTTTTAGCATCTGAGGCGAAGTATCCGTTGCAAGAATTGAATTCGCATATGGAGCCAATATTGTAGTCAGTCGGCCTGAACCTGCCCCCATGTCGATCACGTCAAGTCCTTGAGTCGGTATGATTTCTCGTATCACGCTCCATAAACCTGGCTGTTTAGAAACCAACTGATCATATCGCTCCGCCTGTTCTCGATAAACCTCCATAGAATCTGACACTTTAAACCCTCCATGTAATTCGTTATCGGCAAGTCAATCTTGCCTTACGAGGAGTCTAAAGTATGACGTCACGAGAAGGTCAACATCACATTGGTTTATATGCCAACAACAAATATACCGACTCATGAACTCGAATCAATTGAGTGGTATAGAACTGTTGCGTGAACCACTCTGTCAAGCTTGTAATGTACGCAAAGCTATGTGATTCTACGGATCGAATCCCCTTTTCGTCCTTTTCAGTTTTTAATCGCTCCAATACTGCGATTCGCTCTACTTCGTTTACAAACATGTGATCAGCAATACACACCCTACCACCATTGACAAGCAACCTGTCCATTTCCCGGAGTGATAAGAACTGTTGCTCGAAAGTAAGTAGATGAAATGCGTAACTGGAGACAATAAAGTCAAACTGATGATCAAAGAATGGGGCTGCCATCATGTTGCCCAGTTTCGTATGAATTCCTGGATATTTGCTGCGGCACTGCCTCAGCATTTCAAATGATTGATCGACCCCATACATCTTTGCGCCTTGTGCAACACATTTTGCCGATAAGTTTCCTGTTCCAATCGCAAGTTCCAAGCCGCGCTCGTTTTTGCTCGGACAAAGGTAACCGATAATACTGTCCAACACGGCCTCGTATCCCGAATATGGAATCCAAGGTTCTGTCACGGTCAACACATGTTCATCGAAAGAGGCTGCATTTGCATTAAAGTCCCAATAAGTGTGGGTCGACTCCCTGATCCTTCGGAGTTGTTTCAATCCATTCGATAGGGTCATCATCCCTTCATCGGCCAATTCCCTGCCTTCATAAAACCTTTCGACAAGTTGTTCGGTGGACCGTATCGTGCGGGATAATTCAATCCACTTTGCATATAGGGCTGACCGCTGCATTTCCAAATAATTGGCCACTATATCTTTATGGTTACTTTCCATTTCATCTAGAAGTGTACCGATATCCGCTAGAGACATGCCGATTTCCCGTAAAAGCAAGATGGTTTGAAGACGCAATATGTCACTTTCAGTGAAAAGACGATAGTCATTATTCGGGTCTTTCGCTGGATGAATTAACCCTTGTTCCTCATAAAAGCGTATTGCCCTCGCAGATATGGACAACCGCTTCGCGAGTTCTGCGATATATATGTATTGTTTTTGCGGCACTTGCCCCACAGGTCTCATTTCACCTCTTTTCACTAACATGATAATCCCAGGGACACGGATCAGCCACTTCACTTTTTCATTCTCTGGTCATTTGCCCAAGCTATTCCTACATATGGATTATCAACATGATTTAACGAGGTGACATCATGAAAACGTACGACTTTAGAGCTTTCATCAACGGACAACTGGTGCCGATAAAGAAGCGTAGGCCTCTCTTCTCTGTCTTCCAGTATTCTTCGCCCACTTTTATCGTCTTTACGATGGATCCAGCCATCCAGAATGCAGTGTTCGCGGTCACATCGACCTAGTCCACTGCATTCGTCCCTCCGTAACGCCTATTTTGCAGCCATACCAATGCGTTTAATATAGACTTTCACATGTGCTTGGAATGGTGTTCTTGCGAATTGATCATCCCATTTTTCGTGTGAATTACCCATCTCATGCAACCAGTAACCAGGCGCTTCTCCACGTACAATTTCGCCAAAACCAATAGGATCAGAATGAAGCTTTTGTAGTTTCTCTACAACCTTCATCTGACCATCTGTAAGTACTTTTGAACCTTCGTCTGCAATTTCGTTAATCACTTTCATTTGATCAAGCGTTTGATTTCCCGTCTTTTCTTCGATCTTTGACATCACAACCGTGTAAGCTTCGAACGCCGGATGCCCGTTTACCATGTGATATTTAAGCGTTGTTCGCCGATCCAGTCCACTGATGATCGCGCTATGTTGTGGATCCCCTGGCATTGGAAGCGCCAAGCCATACCCAGATTTATGCTCATTTTTAATCTCCATATAGACGGCCGTCTCAATTGAATCAAGTGTACCCACCATTCGCTCACCTTTAAAAATCGCCAATCCTTCTGTCTCTACTTGATCTTTAGCTGACCCAATGACCTTGATGAATGGAAGAACTGGATCCTGCCCTTTTGACGACAGTGTGCTCCAATAGTTTCCCAGAAAGACATTCGGCATTTTACCAAGCGTTGCTGCGTGTTCCATCGTGCTAACCAAATACAAAGTCGGCACCCGTTCCAATTTTGGAGCGGCCTCCATCGCATTACTTGCATCGCCATATGATATGAGCATCCAGCAAAGCCGTCTAATTTCCGCATTTCTGCGGAAAAAGTCCTGAATATCGTGCATACCTACGGAGCGCGCAATTTTTTGATTGACAGTGATCACACGTAGTTGACCCAGAAAGATCTTGTCAGCAAGCTGCTGTTGCAACTTGTTCATCGCATCGTCTATGGTTTTGCCTGTTGTACTCACCACCCAAACCGGGCGCTGTGAGCTCCCGCCAGTGCCACTTTCTCCCGGCCCCAATGTAATGCGCCCAGGTATCGCAATTTGAGCGGTGAGCCGATAACCACGCAAATCACTTTTCGCATTCGGCCCTGTAATGCCCAAAGGAGGTTCCCCATCCATCGGATCAATGGCCAAACCAAGAATCGTGCCTCTGTCCTCAATCTCTAACCGATCCCAACAGCCGGTGATCAACGGAAACATGATCACACAAACACTTCCGAGTATCCATCTTTGTTTTTTCATCATGAAACGCCTGAAGAATTTCAAGAATCCGGTTACATCCATACGGCACACCACATGACCACTACCTATAAGAAAATTGATGTGGATATGATGACCTTTACATCAGTAAAAAATCCTCGAAAAGAAAATAATCAAAACAATGGTGCGCCCTAAAAAACACAGACTTGGAATTTGCTTTGAAGTCCTACTTTCCATGCGTCTGATAAGATGACGGGTGAGGAGTACCTCCTTTGAGCACAGGGCACATTGCAACATGGTGTCAAAGGCGTTCTACCGGTTGTTCAAGCGCATATATCTCCTCATCGACGCGTTCCATCTGTTGCATCACAACACTTCTTGCATCACTGATCGCCTGATTATAAATGACGGGCCCCAGTTGCTTGAGCATAAAATCCAAGAGGTTTTCTGCAGCAAGTGTGCCTATTCGCTCGGATTTTTCAGTTTCAAAATACGCCTGAATATTGTTGATGAACAATTCCTTCTGTTCCCTAGGGATTCGCAGTACCAACATGTTTACCACCTCCGACTGAAGTTACTATTTCATCAATTTTTCTCAATATTCCTTCTTCCACTTGGTAATCAAATTGAGTTGAATTACTTGATAGCATCTGATACCATCGTTAGTATGTTGATCAAATAAACTAATGTATGCGCGTTCTTAGGTGAAGACGATTTCATGCTGGTCGCGGCTCTTTGTTATCTTCGGGCGGCTGACGGGCAATGATAAATCAGAGTAAACCGCATTCATTACGCAAGGCAAAGGAGTTGACATACGATGAATCGCGGCATCAGTAACGGTATGATTTATTTTTTTGGAGCACTGGGCGGATTGTTGTTTGGCTATGATACCGGGGTCATTTCAGGTGCCATTCTCTTTATCGAGAAATCGCTTCACCTCAATTCCTTTACAGAGGGGCTCGTGGTCAGCGGTATTCTCGTTGGCGCCATCATCGGTTCTGCCATCAGTGGGCCTTTAACGGATAGGATAGGGCGCAAAAAAATCGTCATGATTTCCGCTGTTATTTTTTGCATTGGCGCGATTGGCTCGGCGCTCTCCAGTGACATGATTTCATTGGTCTTGTTCCGAGTCGTGCTCGGACTGGCGGTTGGCGGGGCCTCTACAATGGTGCCCATGTATCTGTCTGAAATGGCACCGACAAAAATCCGCGGCGCACTGTCGAGCCTAAACCAGTTGATGATTGTCATCGGCATATTGCTGGCCTATATCGTCAACTACATCTTCAGTCCCATCTCTGGCTGGCGCTGGATGCTCGGTTTGGCCTTCGTGCCAGGCGCGATTCTGTTTATTGGCATGTGGTTTATGCCTGAGAGTCCGCGTTGGCTTTTGAAACAAGGGCGAGAACAAGACGCGCGCAGCATTTTGACGCATCTGCGCAAGGGAATTGGGGTAGAAGCGGAAGTTCGCGAAATCAAAGAGGCCAACCAGAAGGAAGCTGGCGGCTGGAAGGATCTCAAGGCGCCGTGGGTACGGCCTGCTGTTTGGGTTGCCATTGGTCTAGCGGTTTTTCAACAGTTCATCGGTTGTAATACAGTCATTTATTATGCGCCGACAACCTTTACGGATGTTGGACTAGGTGTATCAGCCGCCATTTTGGGCACAATCGGCATCGGGTCCGCCGAAGTCATCATGACCATCATCGCAGTCCGACTGATTGATCGCGTTGGACGCAAGCGGTTACTTGTGATTGGCAGTGTCGGTATGGCTGCATCATTGTTTGTCCTTGGGATAGTCAACATGCTGTTTCATTCGTCAGCAGGCGCCGGATGGACGACGTTGGTATGCCTCGCGGCCTACATCTCCTTCTTCTCGATTAGTTGGGGTCCCGTAATGTGGGTGATGCTGTCCGAAATTTTCCCGCTCAGCGTCCGCGGCATGGGCATGGGGATTGGCGCGGTGTTCAACTGGGCTTCGAATCTTGTTGTATCCTTGACATTCCCGTGGCTGCTCGCCAAGTTAGGCATCAGCGTCCTGTTTATCAGTTATGGCGTGATGGGTATCTTGGCGCTCATTTTCGTCATTGGCGCCGTGACGGAGACGAAAGGTCGGAGTCTCGAACAAATTGAGCTTGACTTGAGAAACAGAAATGAGCTGAAAAACAGGTACCAGACAGCCGTTGGAAAATAATCGGCGTGATCGTGCAAAATGCCCCTTGTGAGGACAGTTGGGTTCCTCACGAGGGGCTTTCGCTTGATAATGTGGTTTAGAGTTTGAATTTGGACAGTTCTCGTTGCAACTTGTTCGCAATGCCTGACAGTTGACTTGAATCATCATGCAGTGATTTTAACAGATCAGATAATGTCAGCGTCATATCCGTGGTGGCCTCTGTTCGCTTCTTAATTAGATTCCTGATGCGCTCCATCTCATCAAGTAATCCCCCGTTGTCATGTTGAGCATGATTCGCCAACTCAGATTCAACGCGCTCCAAGAAATACAGTACATCATCCGTCGCCGCTCTTCCCTCTGTCGTTTCTTGCATGGACATCGTATACATCTGCTCGACTGATTTGCCGGTGTCGGCTTCCAACATAATTGAAAGGCGTTGCGTCTTTGTAGCTTGTTCGCCAGTGTCCTTTAACACCGCCTGTAAAGTTTCAACCATGCGGTTCGCGCTTTCTGACAACTCACTTAACTCCCCGCCATTCTTCACTTCGCTCCTGGCTGTAAAATCTTTGGTCTCCAACCGCTTAATTTGCGCTTTAATTATCTGAATGTTTTCATAGATCCGATTAAAATATCTCACCGTGATCATAAAGAGTGCAATCAATCCGATAAGCCCTAAAACAATAAGAATGACTGAAAGACGATAAATCGATTGACTCAATTTATCATAGTTCAAAGCCACATACAGAACTTGCCCATTCTGAATCGGGATGAACATTTTATAGACCTTGTGTCCATCTTCTCGGTTGGTATAAGTGATTTTCTCCGGATTAGTGGACATTTGCTTGAGCGTCTTGATGTCCTGTGCGTCCTTATATGTAAAATGACCATAAACCACCTGTTTTTGCGGCGGATATATTTTAGTCTGCAAGCTTGGGTCCGCAAATACTTTCGGATTCAACACGGCCATCTCTTCTATGTCCGGATTGGATTGCTCCATCTTGTCGATCCAGACATTTGTCCCCACACTTTTGGTAAACTGATAAATTTCATTTGCCTGAATATATGGATCAATGATATAGGAACTTCCTGGCGCATGATAATACGCATACTTGAAGAAAGTCGGTTTATCTTTATGTGAGGCCGATTGTGCGATGGGCAGCACAACGAGATTCGGCACCGAATACGTCGCACCAGGCATATTCACTTTTTCTCCATGAAGTAAGGCTTCCCCCACTGGCAAATAGCCAACTTTCTTAAAGCTGAATCCCATCTCAGCGGGATCCGTAGACTGTACGCCGACGATGTCGCCGCCGTGCTGCGCAAATAGCGTGATACCCGACAGTCCCAATTGATCACAGATGTTCTTCAATTCATTCTCAGAAATATCAGCCAACGACTGCCCTTCCAGCAGAGAAGCAATCTGCTTACTCGATTGGGCCATTCTCAGATCGATTTGGTGTTCAATGGCATCGGAGGCCGAATTGGTTTCCGATATTTGGGCCTGAATCCCCTTGGAGACCAAATTCGCCTGATCATTAATTTCAAGATGAATGTGTTGGTTCATGAAATACAATTCGATCACGCCGGACAATAACCCAATGATAAGCAGCACCGACAGTGTGCTTCGCAAAAAATATCGGCGCAATGAGACACCAGATTTGAACATCCTACAAAACCCCCCGTGCTTGTCTAGTTGTCCATATACCACTGAATTGCTATCTCTCTGATTTCTCTGAGCTTGTAATTGCAACAATGCATCTCGTCTTCATATTCAATCAAGCGCTTGCCCGCAGGCAGTATGTCGTACAGGTGATATATATCCGAGCGCTTCACCATCCGATCCCGACCGCCGTGAAAAAGAAATACCGGATTGCGATAACGCAATTGCTCGAAATCAGGAAACGGATCTTTGTCATCACCGTGTATACAATCCATGCGCACGTTAAAGTAATCCGGCATCGACATCTGTTGTCTATCAAATGCAGGACTCACCGCCACAGCTTTCGCCACGTTGGGATGACAACTGGCGTAGACCACCCAGGAAGCGCCAAAACTGGTGCCGAAAATAAATACAGGTAGCCGAGGGAACTGTTCCAACGTATATTCGATAAGCGCATCCACAAATTGTCGCCAGTTTTCAACTGTCGCTTTTAACCCGTTCATCACGTAGGTTTCTCCCTGCCCTGGTCCGTCAAAACTCACCGTCACAAAGTGGGCATTAAGAAAATCTCTTTCATAGACAAACAATTCTTCCTTTGAAGAGTCGATGGGGTTGATGATGATAACGCACCCCTTCGGGCTCTGCGGCACGCGCACACGCCCCAGACACGTGTTGTTGTCCACTTGGATGGATACATACCTCGTCTCGACGGCGGATAGGTCATCTGCTTGCTGAAAGGCCTGCCGGCTCAAAGCAAATAAGCGCTCCTTTTGTCCACATCGCTCCGGAAATATCCACTGCCCAAGGTTATAAAACAGTGCCGCTGTGCGATACGCCAATTCGGCCTCTTCAAATGATTTCCCCCGCCGCAGCTCCTCCGCCAGACTGATTTTTTGTTCGGCCATACGACTCCAGTTTCCTACCCACGCTTCCAGGTCAGTCAGACGAGGTCGGATATCCGAAAGTTCGTTGGCATCGACCCCATGAACGAGCCATCGCTCCCAAAATCCGTCGATGAGCAATGCAGTCCGAATGGACTTATCAATTGCCCCACTGATTCTGTCACCCATCATCTTCCTCATTCCTTACCCTGGCTCTTGTTAAAAATAAGAATCACCGTTGATCCCTGTGGACTTGTCGACAATAGGACTTGATCGCTCATCTTCATCATTAAAGTGAATCCTTGTCCCAGAGATTTCTTGGTGGAGTAACCGGCAAGCAAGGTGGCATTCGGCAGATCATCCATCGAAAAACCGGGTCCTTTATCCTGAATGATGGCCCGTATACTCTGCCCGTCCTCAACCAAGGTCATTTTTCCATATTCAGCATGTTTTAAGATATTGGTAACTGCTTCACTGATGACCAACAACCGACTCATGATGAGTGATGGATTGGGCTCCAACGCTGAAAATACCTGATTCGCATGCTCGCGACATTTGGTAATATCAGTCCGTTCCTTTATCTCCATCTCAAGGTAAATGTTTCCCATCAAGTATTGCTGGACTTCTTGGTCAGTAATGAGCAGGAATTTCTTTTGCGATGCCGCATAGATGACGTCGCGATACACTTGCCAAACTCTTTGATCCCATCCATCCCCCATCGTGTCCGAAGGAGCGTATGCACCAACATCATTCTGCCGTGTGGCATTTTGGGATTTAGCATCTTGTGACAAATCTCTATGATATTCCTCCGCCACCCTCGTCAAACACGTCTCCAGCCGCGATGTCAGCATCATGTCCGAAACTTGTTCGATCACATTCCCATCTGACGGCCCTTGATGAACCAAATGCTCCGCAAAATATAAAATGGTATCAAATTCGCTCTCTTGTTTGTCGCCAAACGGGTATGAAAAAGCCGTATAAAACAATAAATCCATTTCTTCGGCGTCTAATGGGAGAAGTTGCCCAATACGTCTTGCTATCCAGCCAATCACCGCTTTTTCCTGTGCTTCATGCCTAGTTAAATAAGCAGGGAGCGGCGGGAGCACGGCCAGTGTTTCATTGTTCTTGAGCGGCGGACGAAACATTTTATCAAAAAAATGCTTCACAACATTCAGTTCCCTTCTACAAGATACCTAAAGGAGGCATGATGGTAATTTCGTCAACAAACGCTCCCACATGGGCAGATAATAAATAGACGATGTGCTCTGCCAGCGTCGGTAACGGAATCATCGACGTCAAATCCGGTTTAGGTTCAATTTCATCCCAAAACGGACTATTTACAGCTCCCGGCAAAACAGATGTGACTTGAACCCCGCTTCTTCTAAGTTCCACCTGTAAAACGCGAGAAAGTCCCAGCACACCGAACTTCGACGCCGAATACCCTCCACCGCCAGGCAATGCAGTGGATCCGGCGATAGAAACGATGTTTACGATATGACCAGACTGATTTTGCGCCATGTGATTGCCAAAATACTTACAGCATAGAAACGTCCCTTTTAGATTGACCGCAATCATGTGGTCGAAGTCTTCAGAGGACAAATCCAGGACATGCGCAAAAGTTCCAGTTCCCGCACTGTTGACGAGCGCATCTACCCTATCGAATCGCTTGATGGCCTCATCACAAAATTGATGGACGGACACCTCGTTCGCCACATCAAGCGGGACAGCCAACGCCTGCCCTCCTGCTGTTTCAACTTGCTGCGCCAACTGGTCTAATTCGCCCTCATTCCGACTGCCGAGGATGACGTTTGCCCCTAGCGCCCCCAACAACAAAGCCGTTTCCCGTCCAATTCCCCGACTGGCGCCCGTAATTGCGAAGGTTCGTCCCTTACATGAATCAAACTGCATCGTCGTAATCCTCATCTGCTGAGCCGCAGTATTCAAAGTAATTTTTTTCCGTCTCCCAGAGTCCAATCTTATATATATTTGGCACATGTTCATAAAGGAGATTCCAAATGACCATCGCAACCATCTCGGAAGTCGGATTTGAATCTTTAAATTCATCCACATCCAAATTCAAGTGTTTATGATCAAATCGATTCAAGACGATACGCTCAACCACTGCGTCCAACTCTGCTAAATTTACAATCATCCCCGTGACTGGATTGATTTTGCCCCTGACTGTCACCTCCAGCCGATAGTTATGACCATGCCCATTCGGATTGTTGCATTTTCCAAAGATCTTGATATTCTCTTCATCGGACAATCGGTCGCTGTGCAGTCGGTGTGCTGCACTGAAATGGTATTTTCTCGTCAACTGAATCATTGAACCAAGCTCCTTTTCCGAATATAAGAAGGGATTCTCATGCAAGCGAACCTTATATAACTCGCAATCAGGAAATGCCTTGTCCAATGATTCCCAAATATATGACACTAGGTTTTCAGTGGTCGGCATGTGGTTTTGGAAATAGTCGTTTTCGCGATTCAAGAACTTCCCATCGATTTTGGCGCTGATAAACTTTTTCGCGATTCTATCGACATCCACGATGTTCACCACAATCCCCGATTGCGCATTTAGTTCTCCACGCACCGTTACTTCCAGCGCGTAATCGTGACCATGTCCGTTTAGGTTGCTACAGGCGCCGAATACTCGGCGATTTTCCTCGTCGCTCCATGTATTGACCCAATACATATGGGCAGCGGAAAACTCGATCCGTCGGGAAATATAAATCATGCTGTTCCCACCTTCCTCAATTTCGAACGAGGGCCTGTTCAAATTCGCGGACCAACGAATCACGCTCGGCAAAGCTCCCCTGTTTCACAGTTGTCACCGTTCGACTGCCAGGTTTTTTCACACCGCGCGCGCACATGCACAAGTGCGTGCCCTCCAATGTCACAATCACGCCTCGCGGTTTGAGCACATTCATCACTGCGGTTGCAATCTGCTGTGTCATACGTTCCTGCACCTGTGGACGTTTGGAGACAAGCTCAACCAATCGAGCAAATTTGCTCAATCCAACCACACGCCCATCCGGGATATAACCAATGTGGGCCTTTCCATAGAAAGGAATGAGATGGTGCTCACAAAACGTGTAGTAATCAATGTCTTTGACGACGACCATGCCCTCATACACTTCTTCAAAAGTGGTCGTCAGTGCAGTTTCGGGCTCTATCCCAACGCCCGAAAATACTTCGGCGTACATCTTCGCGACACGTTTTGGCGTTTCCAGCAACCCTTCACGTTCCGGATTTTCACCGATCAACGCAAGGATTGAACGAATGTTTTCTATTAGCGCTTCTTGCTGACTCATTATCGTTGACAATATCCATCTCTCCCACCCAATGTAAAAAATCCACCCCGGAAAGGTGGATTGACTCCGTCCCTTTTCGGCAACCCGGCTGCCATAGCGTGTGCTTTAGGCCCGTGGCTTTGTGTCCCCGCCTTTCAACGGGTTTACGATTGAACAAAAGGTCTATATTTATTTAGCTCAAAATTGATTTAGCTTAGAATATCTTCCAAACCGATGATGGCAAACACCTCTTGAATTTCATCGCTGACGTGTAAAAGTTCGTAATCTACGCCTTGACGCCCAAACAAATGAAGTGAGTTCACAATCGAACCAATGCCCGTGGAATCAATAAAATCAACACCTGTAAAATCAATGTAAACTTTTCGCACATTCTGGAACTCAATTTTGGACATTTCATCTTCGAAAATATCCACGCCGTTCATATCCAAGGCGCCCACCAACATCAGTTTTATCGTTTCGTCTTCCAAATTCGTCCGAAGTTCAAACATCCCGCTATTCTCCTTTTTACCTTAGGATCAAATCACCGTGATCATCGACCCTGATACGCACATCCATCTCTTCATTGATCAGCTTTTTGGCTAGCTTCGATATCTTAATCACCGTATCCGTACCTATCGTATCCGCTTGAATGTATCCTTCATCATTGGTTAGCCAAACCTCTGTCCTGCTCCCGCTATTCGATCCAATCTCCTTTGCCTCTATGAAATTGCCCGCTTGCACGCGCCCGCCTCGCAAAATGCCCTGGACTTGAAACCCACCCTTGCAATAGATGTCAGAACCATAGCAAAAGCGCTCGACGTTCACATCCCAAGCCGACTTGATGGTGCTGTTGGTCAAGCTCTGCACTCGAATATTCATCTTCTTATTCGCATCTTGCTCGATGGAAACGATAATCGTGCCCATGTACTCAACAAGTGACTCCAGTTGAATCAATTTAGATACCAAAGGATGAAAATAGCAGAAGCTCTTCTCCAAAAAATCCATGATCTTATGCACATCAGGGTCAAAGCTTTGTCGTTCATTCTTGATTGGACGGCTCAATTCACGAATGCGGACGGGCAAATCTTTGAACTTCACCTCTGTCAACAATTTCAACAGCGGCTGCAATCCTTTTTTGGCGATATCCCCCTTCGTGAACGCCTGATTTGCCTCAAGTTGCTTTAGCGCCGTGATCACGCCGATGAGATCCCTGTGAATCAAACGAAAACTCGGAAGCATATTGTCCCAAAACAAATTTGCGTGACCACAAATGATGTCTGCGCCAATCACAGGCCCTTGTATGACCGTGTCCCCTCGTGTTCTGATGGTGGCTTTTGCCACAGCGCCCGTCACATGCAAATTACCGCCAACTTCAACCGTCATTCCTTCTTCGATATTGCCCAACACGTAAACATCCCCATGAAAACGAATGTTTCCTGTCTGGATGTTCACATTTCCGTTGTGTACAAGTTGCGGCAATATGCTGAAGTGCATCGTATGATTCGCGCGTCTTTGGATCCGCACCCGCCCTGAAGCAGTGGCAACCACTTTTTGCTCCCCGCGCAGCGCCGTACCTTCCTCAGCCACAATGGTGAGATCCCTCACTTTAGCAACTGGGATTTCTTGATTAAAAACGTCTCTCCCGTTCACTCCGGGTGTAGCGGGAGTGGCTTGTCCAATGAGTTCCCCCGCCCTGACATTGTGCAGACTAAACCGCTCTTTCCAATCGATGATATCCGATAGCGTAAATCTGTCTTTCTGTTCAGTCTTGCTCTTCGACGCCAGCTCAAATTCCCCGTCGGTTCCACATATCGGCTCAATCCCTTTGGCCACTACGTATGTAGCAGGCGTTTGCGCTTGGCACGCAAGACGAATTTGATCACGATCAATGCCAAATTGAACACCGATCTCAGACAAAGCCTCATCGATGTACTGTTCAGTAAGATGATTCACCACTTGTTTGTCTTCCGTCACTTCAAGTAAAAGCTCCCGGCTTGGTGGGTGATCTCTGATGCGCCGAACTATGTTGTAGCCAGGTTCAAATGTCAGCGTAACCTGCATTTTATCCGGCGAAACCGTCAGACTCATCCTCGGCTCTACTCGCTCATTCAGCAATTCAACGTCAATGACATCCTCTTCAATGACCAAGGTTGTTCCCTTGACGGCTTCTCCATTGACGCGTAAAACAAGTCCGTCGCACGGCGTTACCAATGCATAATGGAAAATGCCATTCTTACAAGCAATTTGGCCATTTTTCACCCACGCGGTCCCTTCTGGCACCAGCTCTTCGGATTGAAAATACGTTGTGGATGTATCTTCCGCATTCTCTTCAAGGCCTGCTTCATGCGCTTGGCTTCCAACATCACCGGAAGTTCGTCTTTTCAATGCGGCCTGAATCACTGCAGAGCGGCCAAAAAATCCGCGACTTCCCCTATCCACGATTTCGTACTCTATTTCATCTTCCGAAACCTTGAATTGTCTCGCCGCATTGCGAACCGCCTCCGCCACCGTTTTGCCACGTGTGATGATTACGCCTAACATTCCGGGTACACCTCCTCACATTCGGCGAACAGCGACGATGGTGACGTCATCTCTCCTATATGACCGCGAGAAACATCGCACATCATCTGTAATATGTTGGATTAACTCCAGCAAACTTTGGCCTTTTTTTTCTTCAATCGCTTGCTTCAAGTTGTGGTATCCGTATTGGTTCTTGTTGGTGTCCATCGCCTCAAGAACGCCGTCGGTACATAAAACCAACACGTCCCCTGTTGAAAAAGGCACCGTAAAATCTCGATATTGCCGATTCTTTAACAGACCGATGACGGTTCCCTTCGCCTCTAGTTTTATCGACCTTTCCTCATTTGCCCGCATTAAAATTGGATTGGGATGTCCAGCGGAAGTATAAGTGAACTCCCCAGATCCGACATGGAACACACCGCAGAATAACGTGGAAAAAGCGTGGAGGCGCGTCATATCTTTCTGCAGCGAGTTATTCAATTGCCACACCAGTTCACTAGGTGTTCGACTAAAATTAGTCAGAATGCGCACTGTAGACCGCACCATCACCATCAATAGTGAAGCAGGGATCCCTTTTCCCATCACATCGCCAATCAATATCCAGTACCGTCCATTGCGCTCATCATAGATAAAATCGTAATAATCACCACTCAGACGATAAGCCGGAATAGACAGACCCAAGCACGACAGTTCACTGCAAGCTGGAATCTCATCATCTAACAGCATTTTTTGAATCGTCTCAGCCGCCTTTACTTCGTCTGATGAGTGTTCTATCGATTCCAGATACTTCTCAAACTGGTGCTGCAGTTCGTTCGTTCTCAATGGCTATCCTCCATTCAAGCCATGCAGAATATCAGAGATACCCATCTCATCTAATATTTCCATAATATAAGGTGGAATGGTTTCGACCGTAATGTTGCCCCCGTCTTCCCTCAGTTCCATTACAGAGCGCAATAGAAGTCCGATGCCTGTAGAATCGATAAAATGAACCCCGCTAAAATCCAGTGATATGGTTTGATCACGATGCTGTGCAATCTGCACCAAAACCTCATCAACTGTTGAAAAATCCACTTCACCGACCATTTCGATGACTATCGAATCTGCAGAACGATTTTTTATCTTTACCGACAAACTCAAGTGCCTAACCCCCCCGTGCAACTCACTAACCAACCCTCTTTAAATCTGTACAGAAAATGAGATTGCCGTTTCACAATTCCCTCGGGGCACATAAATAAAAGCAACCCCTAATCAATGAGGTTGCTTTACCAGAATTGTATTTGGTAGCAACCCGGCGATCGTAGACAATGTCCTTAGACCCGTAGCTTTGCGTCTCAGCGTTTCCACTGATTTGCCAAATGACGATTTATAAATTGTCTTCCTTGCGTAAATCTCCACTGTGATTTGAGCATTCCACAATTGAAAACATCGAGGCAGAGGATCTGTGAGGCAAGAAGATACAGTCATATACTGTCTTTCATCACTGAATCCTTAACACGACACCATTTCATTCGACAAAATGAGACACAATCCTCCACATGTTCAAAGATATCGCTAGAAAATACAGGAGAGGCACCACTTTACAAATGAATAATATTTCTAGATAATTTGTACAAAAGTAGACGTCTCGTTACAATAATGGTGTATTAGCGTTGAATGAACGGGACGTTCGAGCCGTGTTGGAACGACTTTTATCAGATGTCTTGGGATATGAACCGGATCAAATTGACCGTGAACCGGACCACGCAGACTTTCTCCTTTTGTATCGCGGCGTGAAATTGATGGTCATTGAGACGAAGGATTGGGACGTCTTTCACAAACAAGAAGCGTTGGACGCTGCACTCCTGCAAGCCTGCACGTACGCCGAACGTCATCGGGTTCAATACATCGCCGCGTTTGACGGAGTGCGTCTAGTGTTAGGTGAACGCGCTGGAAATGAAATACGCCTCAAAATCGAATTATGTATCGATGAAGATGAACCACACGAAAACCTGTTTTTCTTCTCTCACTATGGCTTGTCTAAGTTGCCAAAAGACGTGATGCGCGCATTGCCCATCTCCCCGAATGAAGTCGCGGCTGTCGATATGAATTTATCAGAATACAAAACACATCATGGCGTCAAACTGCACTACTCCTGTTTTGCCTACATTGGAGATCTGCGCGCGAAATCGACATGGAAAATGCCCTATCGAAATGAAGATGGGTCCGTGGATACGCGGCGGATCGACAAAGCCGTAAACTATTTATTTAGTCCTGGTGGATATCGCGGCGCAACGGCGCGCGAGAGCAGTGTGCCTCAAGCGGCACAGCCGGAAGTGGCGCGCAAACTTGCTATCGCCTATCAGGAAATCGGAAAATGGGAAGCTGATTCTGCTTCCAAGTCGGTTCAAACACTCTGGAATTATTTATCCAGCCGCGGAGAGACTCAACTGAACTAGATATCTTGCCGATCCGGCTAGCCTGAACGTACGCCAAACGCGCAAGGGATTACCAAGACGGCAAGATGCACAACAGCCCCGTCCCACATTGGCGACCAGGCTGCTGTCATATCAACAAGTTCTAGCGAGTGTTTATCTACTTCGAGCAGGCGCCAGAACTGGTGAATCATGGCGCTGTAGATAAAGCGTCGTTTTCCCGTGCGAAGCTGCCTATTATCTAGAATCCATGATTGGGATCATTCACGAAGTCGATAGATCCACACTGCCGACAAACGAACACATGAACGGCCACATTGCGCTCCATTGCGGTATTGAGGAATTCTTCGTCCCGACCGCCAAACAACAGATCAGTGACCAGCCCTGCCCCACGACTCAATCCACCTGTGCGAATCGCGTGCGCGCCATGATACTGCATGGTGATATGGCAGCGCGCGCACTCATGGTCTTCATTGTATTGACCATCTTGGCTGATGCCTTCCGCTGCGCGGCGAAGCGAATCAAAAAAGCCCATTTCATCTTACCTCCTCGGCATTTCCTGTACTCATTATTCGTCGTCGATTTCGCAACTCCTGTCCGGGTCACCGCGTTGGCGCCGCATGTGGCAGATTCCATCTTCCCTCCACACAAAATTCTCCCTGCCGCGACTTTGAACATGCAAAAACATGCCTATCAAACCATACTACGCCCTCGCTTTGTTTCTTGTGACGGTATTTAACCGCTATGTCATCTCAAACACAGAATTTATACTATCGGCGAAATGACCAGTACGCTAGCTTAAAGATCCTACTTCAAGTATTTCCTCGTTTAACTTCAAAGACAATCTCTGACGACCTAGAATCTCGTATTATTTTTCACAAAGTTGGCGTTGAAACCCTTGATGGTACACCAATTGACTTCACTCAATATCGGAATGCCATCGGAACTGGGGCGATGCTTGTAAACAATAAAAAAATCGTCAAATGCTGCCTGGAACCCGACCACGGGATGTACCAAAGTCAGTGAGAGATGCAGGAGCGAGTGGTTTTTCGTTAACCCTTCAACATGATTTGCTTGAACTACCGCTCCGCTGGAAGAATCCAAAGAAAATTTTCGTGAATAGTATGTCAAACTTGTTTCATAAAGATGTGCCCGGCGATTACATTCAGTAGGTATTCTCCACCATGAATAAAGCCCAACAACATACCTTTCAAGTTCTCACAAAGCGCCCAGAACGGATAGCTGAACTATCACTTTTTCTCAATTAGAAACCGAACATCTGGCTTGGAACAAACGTTAGACTTTTCAGAAATATATTGGGTTATCGTAGGTGGGGAATCCGGACCAAGGTCGCGCCCTATAGCTCCATGTTGGCCACGTGAGATTCGAGATTTATGTATCTCTCATCACATACGGTTCTTTTTTAAACAATGGGGCGGTGTGCAGAAGCATCGTACTGGGCGTTTACTTGATCGTCGTACATGGGACGAATTTCCTAGCATTTAAACGATTCTAAGATGCTCTAGCGGAATTCAGTGTTTGGGGACACATGCCTAACTGCAGTATTGCTCGACAGATTAGTACACCACGCGCACATTCTCGCCTTTACGAAAGAGAGTTTCCGATTGCGCAATGCGCTTTCGACGGTTTCATCTTAATCTACCGTCAATGATTTGGCAGTACCATGCACAAATTGGCCGCAATTGTCTCTGCACTTTCTACTTGCGAAACAAAAGAAACCTAAACCTTGCTTAAATCTTCACTTTGGCATATGCAGATGAAAGTTGATTTATTAGCTGCTTGATATCGTTTATCGTTGGATTCCGCTTCTGAATGAATTGCTTTACTTCTGGCGAAACATCATCTAAGTATTGAACCACAGTCTTGTTATGTACATTATTATATTCAAGTAAGTACAGCATGATACTATGAACGCTGCTTACATTATTCACGCCATAATAGTTAAATAAAGGTTCAGCCGCTCCCATCGTAATATCTGCTTTGTCGATTTCAGTCGCTACATCCTTGCGACTTTGTATATCGTTGGGATGCTTTATCGAGTAATTTTCATCATCAATAGCGATGGATAAATACGATGAAAAACTACTCATGCTTTCTACCGCAGCTTTCTTGTTAACCATGGTTAATCGGTCGAAATAATGCACAGCCAAACACAATAATAATACACCGAAAACAATAAGAATGATGGAACGTCCCCTATTCATAAATTACCCCCTTTCAAAATTTTGAGAGATCGGTTAAATGATAACCGATCTCTCACGAAAATATTATCTCTGGATTGAATTTTGCCACTAGAATACATAGATCCTCGGACGAATACCCATCTTTATATGTTGCATCACTAGCATTGCATAAATAAATTTTGAGTTTGTCAAGCGTGTTCGTCGTCGAAACATGCCGTCCAATGTTTGGCGTATTCGATTTGCTGTCACCTATAGACATGAAAAAACGCCTTAGAACGAGAGGTGCAGGTAGTCCTGTCCAACTGCTAACGAAGAATACACATGGATAAGGGTGCCATGAAAACCGCACTGGCGGAATATCTCGTTCCGCTTACCGCTGATTCCATTTTGCAGGAATTGAATACACTCAAGTTAGATCGGTATGTCAAAAGACTTAGCACGGGACGTACACTGTCTTTCGTCAATGTGTGCAAATCATCTGTCAAATCGGTATGAAACGCGCTGTCGGCACCCATGGGTATGGTCCTCCTTCGCTTGAGATTGGACTGGCGAAACTCTTTCTCAATCTTGTGGCCGAAGCAACACTTTCGTGACTTCTCCTGCCTGTCCAAGCAACCGTTTGAACCATTGTTCCCCTTCACTTAGGGGAGCGCTTACAACACCCCCTTGAAAACCCACGCGGCCCTCGGAAAGATAACGGAGCGCGAGTTCGAAATTCAAAGTGCTGTAGGCAAACGCGCCCATGGTGCGAATTTCCTTGCGTATCATGTCGTTGATGGGCAGATTTGACACAGCTTCGTGCAACCCAGTAAACACGACAGCGCCCCCTGAAGTGACAGCAGATATACAGCATTCACGCGTGATGTTGTTGCCAACTGCATCAAATGCAGCATCAACGCCCATGCCATCAGAAAACGCCTGCAGCTCAGCAAGGATATCCTGCTCTGATGGATTCACAGCATATGCGCCGAGACGTCTCGCCTGTTCTAGACGAAGCGGATTTGTATCTGCAACCATGACCTGATTTACGCCATGGAGGCGGAGAACCTGAAGAATCAATTGCCCAATCGGCCCCATGCCCATCACCAGCACGGTATGATTCGGTGAAACACCGGCAGATTCCACGGCCCGCACAGCGCATGCAACCGGCTCGGTCAAAGCGCCTTGTTCAAACGTCAACGATGGAGGCAACGCATAGACGAAGCGCTCATTCACTTTTACATATTGCGCATTGCTGCCAGGTAATGATGCGCTCAACAGTCTGCGGTTGGCGCACAGTTGCTGTCTACCGCCTTTGCAATAGCGACACGCCCCGCAAGTCGCGAGTGGATTGGCAGTGACTCTATCCCCCACTTTGAACCTCGTCACCCCATCTCCCACTTCCGTCACCGTACCAGCAAACTCGTGCCCAAAGATCACCGGAGGGACCCGCAACGAGTTTTGCCCGAGGTATCCACTCAACTCTGAACCACAGATGCCGGAACAAGCAACTTCCACCAAAACATCCGTGCGCTCCAGCGACGGCACTTCGACGTCGCGCAAATTCATCTGCCGTGGCCCTTCGTAAACCAGTGCTTTCATCATCCATCCCTCACATCACTCGATACTTGTTTAAAACAGATTCGTCAATGGATATCCCAAGTCCTGGCCGATCCGGCACCTCACCACATGAAAATAGACCGCGGCAGAGCATCGTCTGCAGCGGTCAAACATGGTATCCAAAACAACATCAATCGCGCCTTACGATGAAGTCTGCGGCGCCATCCCGTCCATCTTTTCCACGTCACCGTTCCGCTCACGCAACCCCTGTGGCAACAGCAAGCTGCCGACCACCCCGACGATGGAAAACCCGGCTGGCAGGACAAACGCGATGGTGTACGCATGACGCGCCGCTGCAAAATTCGCCCCGGTCGCGCCGCCAGCGGCATCGATGATAGCGCCAAACAACACCGGCAACAGCACGGCGCTCAGAAATCCACCTGTGTTCGCAAAACCGGAAGCCACCCCAGAACGCTCTGCCGGAACTTGGTCGCGAATGACCGCAAATGTCAACAAGGTGCTGCCACAGCCAAAACCGACAATGAACATGATGAGACCTGCCACAAACAGCGGTGGCTCCCCCCGCCAGAGGACAATCGCCAACCAGGCGATGGTGGACAGCGTCTGTGTCACGATATATGGCCGACGCCTATCGTGTATCCTCTCGCTCAACCATCCCATCAGCGGACTCGCCACGAGCGCCCCAATGAACGAAGTCAGTGTGAACCATGCAGCCTCTGCCCGTGGCAAGCGGTAGACATCCATAAAATACGGGACGACCCAGAGACTTACCATCGACAGATACGTGCCCATCGCGCCGAAGTGACAGCAGAATGTCGTCCAAGCCAGCCTACTCCGGACGACATCGGCCAACATCTGTCCAATGGGCACTCGTTCAACGCGCACACTGCCCGCTTGTGCAACAGCGGCCGCACGCGCTGGTCTTGCGCCAATCAGAACGATAAAATCGACGACGCCCGCAGCCACCAGCAGGATGCCAATGACCATAAAGGGTATGTGCCAGCCCGCGACCGCAATCCAGGCCGCCAATGGGATGCTTGTCACCAGCGCCCCCAGATTGCCAGCCGTATTGACCATTGCCAACACAACCGCAAACCGGCCCTTGGCAAACCATTTGGCGAGAATCAATACAATGTTCACCCAGATCAGAGAATCGCCGAGCCCAACGATGGCCCGTCCTACCAGCAGCCAGCCAAAGCTGTGCGCAGACGTAAACACCAAGGTGCCGACACCGTCGCACAACACGCCGATAACCAACAGACGTTCTGGACCCGACTTGTCTCCGTAGAGACCCACAGGAATTTGTATCAGCATATATAAGAGATACTGAATGCTCGTGATGGTTCCGAGCATAGCGGCAGAAACATGAAACTCAGCTTGCAGTTGATCGGAAATCACACCTGGGCCCGTCCGCTGCGTAAATACCAGCAGATACGACACCCCGATGCTTGCGAGCACCAGCCAACGCCACTCTGTCACAAGACCCGTTCCGATTTTTGCGTCTCGCATATTCCTTGATACCTCACCGATGTTGGATTCAATGATGACGACATCTGACTCTAGTACAGTGAGGCAACAATGTCAAAAGGCACATCATGCCACTATTTCTCTTTATGATGTTAGAAGTGGTGGGAAAGTTGCGTGATGGCGTTTTAGCTATAGTGATTGAGGTACCTAAAGACAAAGCAAGTGCCCATCAACATGCGCACCGTTTGCGTGAACAGACCCCTCAGGCCAAAATCGCCCATTTACTCGCATCTACGGCATACTTAGGTTGCGCACCGCCAAGATAACCAAACACGTCACTCAGCACTTCATACATCAACGCCTGATGACCCTCGACCGTATCGCCAGCGATATGCGGTGTCAAAAGGACATTATCCATCGATAGAAATGGATGATCCGCCCGCAACGGTTCTGCGTGAAACACATCGAAGGCAGCCAAAAACCTGCCTGACTGCAATTGGGCAATCAGTTCGTGTTCCTCGACGACAGCGGCGCGAGATGAGTTGATGAGAATGCCTCCATCGGGTATGAGACTGAGCAATTCAGCGCCTATCATATGTTTCGTCTCTGGAATAGAGGGGATATGCAAGGAGATGATCTCACACTGCATGACTTCTTCCAACGTAGCTTTTTGGACGCCAAGACGCGCCATCTGCGCGGCTTCAAGATAGGGATCATAGACCAGCACTTCGCAGTTGAACGGTTCAAGCAGACGAATAAATGCCCGTGCGGTGGAACTCGCCGACACGATGCCGACCCGCTTCTTGGTCAGTTCGCGCCGCCGCAAATCGCCGCTTTTCCACCCGCTCTCCCGCACATTTGCGTCCCATTCCGCCAAGCGGTTCAGCATGGTGAGCAGTGCCGTCAGGCAATACTCGCCCACAGACCAAGCAATCCGTGGCGCTGCGGAAAACACGGCAATATCGCGATCAAAAATGGATTCCGGCACCAGGCTTTTGACCGATCCCGCTGCATGCGCGACGACGCGCAGACGACCTGCCCTTGCCAGCATTTCCGCGGTGATGGCTGGCGATCCCCAACTGGTCAAAAGGATTTCAGCGTCCCCGATGAGATCGGACAATTCCGCCGCTGTGAGATCGCGGTCCAGTTCGTTCCAAATGGGATCACAATGCTGTTCAATCAGCTTTCTGCACGCTACAGAGCAGACATCGTCAAGTCTGTGCCGCGTAGGCAGCACCAGTGTCTTATATTTCATTGTCATAACACTCCTCGTCTTTGTGAAAAAGCACGCTTGAACGGTACATCCACATACCATCAATCGCCGATGACAGAGCTACTCAAATTGTAATGACCACATCGTTTATTAAAATTCCAGCGCTCACTTATGTCAATATTCAAACAAATCAACCGTTAGTCACGCAATTTGCAGCTCAACTGTACTGCGCCCTTTCCTGACGCTCACCAAACCCTACAAAAAATCGCAGCTTCCGCCATTTGTGACTTAGCGGAAGCTGCAAATTATCGTTATGATATCTGTCGACCTACTGAACACGCAGCGAAAACGCCTACTACATCCCCTTGGATGACTTCGCTTTGGCAGGTGTATCCTCGGCCGAGACATACTGCTGGCCATGGATGATGCGCGCTTGGGAGTAGTACTTGCGCACGCGCTGCAATATTCCCCCGGCGATCACGGCTTTGGCGGCATCCCCTAGAATAAAAGGCGCACACCCTTGCAGCAACGCGCGGCCCAAGGACTCATTACCCACAACGTGACGCAGCCACAAGACGCCGGGGATGTATACCGGCAAGTCGCCCAGCACGAACGCTGCAAGGCACAAGAGTAGGAATTCGCCGCGCGCGCCGGATCGAATGCGTCGTGTTGCCATACCCATCAGCCATGCGCAAAGCGGGTAGGCCCAGATATAGCCTGCCGTCGGGCCAATCAAAACCCCTAGACCCGCGCGACCGTCGATGAGGGGCAAGCCAATGACATCCAGCCCAATCACCAACAGATATGTAAACCCGCCATACCAAGCGCCCAACAAACCGCCCGTCAGCATCACAACCAAGTTTTCCAAAGTGATGGGTACGACGCCCACCGGAATGTTCACGAGACTAAGCACCGCAAACAATGCGGCAAATAGTGCAGAAAATACGAATCCTCGCAACCGCACAAAAAATCCTCCTTTGCGAACCAATCATTGTTAACTTAATATATAATCACAGTTAACAATTGATACATTAACATAGAATGGCGAGTCTCGCCATGCGTGATATGCCTCGTTCCAGCAAGAGTAGACAAATGCCAGTCTATCAGAGTAGCGCGGATGGCCTACGCAATGATCAATATTTATTGATAAATATAGAAGAGGGAATGATTTGATGCCAACTGCAATTCATATGGAAGATGTCAGCGTGCTTCGCCATGGACAAACGAAACCAATACTGCGACAGCTCAGCCTGAACGTGCAGAGTGGACAGTGGGTGGCCCTGTGCGGGCAAAATGGCGCGGGGAAAACGACACTTGCGCGGACGCTGCTTGGTTTATGCCCAATTGCCGCAGGGCGCATCCGCATTCACGGCCACGACGTCAAAGAGGCCACTGCACAGCAAATTCAAATGGTGTTCCAGCCGCCGATGGCACAACTTGTCGGCAGCACCCTCTATGAGGAGTTGGCCCTTACTTTGGTGCAAAGATTTCCGGCCATCAACACGGCTGACTTGCTCCACCAAATCTCGGACATTTGCCAGCTTGTCGGTTTGAACGTGCCCATCGATGCATCGGTTCACGCTTTGTCAGGCGGCCAACTGCAACGACTGTGTATTGCGCAAGCCCTGCTGTCCGGTGCTGAAGTTCTTTTGTTGGATGAAGCATCCGCAGCGCTCGATGCGGATGCGCGCAACCAACTGCGTCATTTGTTGCGGGAACTTGTCAAACAGGGGAAAACCATCCTGTTCATCTCACACGACATGGAGGACGTGCTGGCTGCCGACAGGGTCGTCTTGCTGGCAGACGGCGGGATTGTGCAGGATTGCCACCCGGCTGATTTTTTCTACGATGCACAAGGGACCGATTGTCCCGCGCGAGATTTTGGCTTTGCCCCTCCATTTCTAGTGGAGACAGCGCTGATGTACAACCGACTGGAGCGTCAGCATATCAAGCCTTGTTCCGAATCTGCTTTTGTGGAGGCGTTGGCACATGTTGTTAGAACTTGATGATATCCATGTGCAGACACAATCGAACACACGCCTTACAGCGGTGAGCACGACGGTGTCAGAAGGTGAATACCTCCTGATTGTCGGCCGCAATGGCGCCGGCAAATCCAGTCTCCTCGATGTGATGAACGGCTTGTTGCGGCCAACATCCGGTACGGTGCGCGTCAACGGCCAAGTCCTATGGGGAGGACGACATTCGCGTGGGGATCGACATCAAATCGGTTATTTAGATCAATCTGCAGAGTTCAGTTTGTTTGCGGGAACCGTTGTCGAGGAGTTTGCCTTCACTTATGGCGTAAAACCGCACCAACTGATGCAGGATCTGACGCCAGTGCAAGCGGCCTTGGCAGCCGTCGGGCTTGATGATGTCGATGTCACATCGTCGCCAGCGGAATGGAGTTTAGGGATGCAGCGGCGCTTCGCCCTCGCCTTGATCCTGGCTAGCCCTTTGGCGTGCCTGATGCTTGACGAACCGACCGCTGGCCTAGACGCCTGCAGCGAACAGGCACTGTTGCGTCAAATTGACCAAGTGTATCAGTCAGGGCGGACTGTCGTCATTGCAAGTCATGATCTCGACACATTCTTGCCGCGCGCCACGCGCGTCTGGGTTGTGGAAGAGGGGCAAATTGTATTTGACGGCCCAGCGGCGACCTTTCGCGAACACCCGTCGGTATGGGCAAATCGACATGTGCCCACACCCGCCTCGCTGCGGCTGTGCCAAGCTCTGACGGCAAGCGGTCTTCCGCTTGCGCTCACGTCCAGTCCTGCGCCAGAGGATTTGGCCCGGCAATTGGCACAAATCCAAAGAGAACATGGCTCCAACTCGATGACGCCCACCAAAGTGACATCGACACAAACAAAAGAAGAAGTGGAACAGACCACCTCGACACCAGAACGAAAAAAGCGCGCCAATGGACCGGATCCGCGCGCGCGCTGGTTAGGGGTCACATGTATCACAATCTCCCTGGCGCTGACCAGTGGCGCGCGCGCCGCAGAGTTGGGCGTGGCGGCCACCATCTTCTTTCTTATCCTGTTTCGCGCTTCGTTGCGGCGCGTTGGGCAGTGGACCATCGTTTGGGCCATATTTGCCACCATGACCACGCTCTTCTCGGCTGGCCAATTGGGCTATCCATTTCAGCCACAGCAAGCGTACGGGATACAATTCGAAGTGGCGCGTGCAACCCTGGTCCAATTGCTCCCCTACTGGTGTTTTCTCCAAATTGGCCAGTTGTTGGTTTCACGCACCACCGCATTGCAAGTGCACAGCATGGTGGCCTGGGTCTTGCGCAGCCTTCGCCTGCCCCCGCGCGTCTGTCACGGCGCTGGTCTGTTGGCAGGCATGATCTTTCGCTTTATCCCGGCTATTGGCGCGATGTATCAGGCACAGTTGCGCGCCTATCACGTGCGGACCCATCGCTTACAAAAAAGTTGGGGTGCGACTTTCCGCGTCAATGCCGTCCTCGCGCCTTTGATGATTCGGCTCATCCACTTTGGGGAGACGACGACAGACGCCATGCAGGCGAGGCGCATTTTTGCCACCCCGCTCAATCTGCGCGCCATCCTCAATGAGCGATTAACGCTGCGCGACTGGCTGACGGGCGGACTTGGCGTCTCACTGGCCCTGCTCATCCTCATCGCAGCGCGATTCGGCTAGCACTGGCGGGATCAGAATCAGAGGTCGAATGGCTTCTTTAGTGGCCGATGTTCAAGACAATCTTGCCGATGTTCTGATTCGATTCCATATGGCGATGGGCGTCCGCCACCTTTGTCCAATCAAAGACCGAATCAATCACCGGCTCGATCTCGCCTGTTGCCAGCGCCGCACCAGCAAACGCTTGAAACGCTGCTGTGAGCTCAATCTTTGTGGCCAGCGATCTGCTTCTCAACGCGGTGCCAATGATATGTATGCGACGCGCCAGCAACATGCCGAGATTGACCTCTTCCACCTTTGTGCCACCCATTGTCCCGATCAGCAGGAGACGACCATCCACGCCAAGCGACGCCAAGTTGTCGGCAAAGTACGACGCGCCGATGAAATCCATGATGATGTCGGCACCTTGATGGTTCGTCTGCTCCTTTACAAATTCGACAAAGGAACCGTCGTGATAATTCCAACCCGCTTGCGCGCCAAGCGAGCGGCAACGTTCCAATTTCAGTTCAGAACCGGCAGTGACCAGCGCCTTCGCCCCAGCCAACCGAATCAATTGCAAAGCCGCTGTGCCTACACCACTTGCCCCTGCATGGACGAGCACCGTTTCATCAGGCGCCAATTGCCCCAAGACAAACAGATTCAAATATGCGGTGAGAAATACTTCGGGCACAGCTGCACCTTCTGCATAGGTCATTTCCGAAGGCAATGGCATCAACATGCCAGCTGGCACGGTGACATATTGCGCATAGCCACCGCCAGGCAGCAATGCGTACACCCTGTCCCCGACTGCCCAAGATGAGACACCGTCCCCTAGCGCGATGACATCCCCTGCCATCTCCAGACCAAGAATCTCACTGGCTCCCTTTGGTGCAGGATACTGTCCCCGCCGCTGCAACAGATCCGCTCGGTTCAGGGCCGTTGCGCGCACACGCACAAGCACTTCCCCCGCCTGTGGTTTTGGTGTTTCCGCTTCACCGATATACAACATTTCAGGGCCGCCATGCGCGCGAAGCAAGACCGCTTCCATAGACCATTTCCCCTTCTGCTAACTGTGATATCACATCTGCTACAACAACCTTAACATATTTTCCCTAAAAGCGTTCTCCCTTATAAAAGAAATGTTGCACAAATGGAGCCATTCCGCTCACTTGTGCAACATTTCTTCATTCGCGTCTTATCGGCGCTCCACTATATTTTTTGCTGTCATCCCCTACCTGTGCAGGCCACATTCCGTCTTGCTGAAACCAGCCCAGCGTCCGCTGCGCGGATCCTCTCCTGGTCGGACAGGCCGCGTGCAATGCGTACAGCCGATACTGGGGTAGCCTTGGTCATGCAACGGATTATACGGGACATTGTGATCCCTGATGTAATTCCATACATCTTTTTCTGTCCATAAAATGAGCGGATTGACCTTGACCAAATTAAATTTCTTATCCAACTCAAACGCTTGTGCGTGGGCACGTGTTGCAGCTTGATCGCGGCGTATGCCCGTGATCCAACCGTCGTACTGTTTCAAATGGCGAATCAGCGGTTCAACTTTGCGGATATTGCAACATGCGGTGGGATCCTTCGCCCAGAGCGCTGCTCCATGCTTTTTGGCTTGAGCGGCCAATGTCAATTTGGGACGAACGCGCGTCAGATTGGGGATTTCGTACCGATTCATCACCTGATCAATCAAAGCGTATGTCTCTGGGAACAGCACATCCGTATCTAAGTAAAACACGTTCACATCTTCTTTGACCTTCATCAACATATCCAATATGACCATGTCCTCTGCCCCAAAGCTGCAAGCAAATGTGAGGTTGGGGATCAGGTCCACAGCCTTCGCCAGGATTTTCTCTGGTGACAATGTCTCAAAATCTGCGGCCAAGCGTTTGCACATCTGCTCGTTCATGATGGAATTCGCCAACAACAGCACCCCGTATCCCTATCATTTTCCAGTTGATACATTGTTCGCACCATACGTATTCGCGAAGGTCATCAACTGTGCGGCGCACATCAGGCAACCGACCAAAATGAGCGAAAATTTGGCAGAGGCCGTTGCGAACGGATTTATTTTGGGAACGTCGATCTCGCTTGTGTTTGACTCCACTGGCGCAATACCTGAACGTAAAGTGGGCCTTCCTCTTTTGCCACGCGCGCCTGCAGCACATCCGGTGTATCTCCCGCCAAAACAGGCACACGGACTTGGCCAAGTATCTCCCCCTTGTCGTACACCTCATTGACCAGATGCACGGTCGCGCCGGTTTCCTTTACCCCAGCAGCTAATACGGCAGTATGTACATGAATCCCATACATCCCCTCACCACCAAACTGCGGCAGGAGACTGGGGTGAATATTTAAAATGCGCTGATGATACGCATGAAGTGTTTTCGGACCAATCCGCTTCATGTAGCCGGAGAGAATCACCGTATCCACCTGATGTTTTTGCAACGTGGAAACAATGGCTTCGTCTACTGCAGCCTCACTGCCACAGCGAGCTTTGTTGAAACAAAACGCAGGTATGCCAGCATCCATTGCCGCCTTGATTGCGCCAGATTGCGGATTATTACTGATGAGCACGGCGCCGTTCGCCTGTAGCGCTTGCCGCTCAATGGCTGTTAAAATCGCCCGCATACTGCTGCCATTGTGCGACGCGAGAAAACCAAGTTGCACTGTCAAACCCCCACCTCCTTGTATCATCTTTGCTGCATGACTTTGGTTGTGACACACACGTGGCAGGTTACTTCGCGAAATCAGCAACACCGTCGTTCGGCAGGAAGAAACAGAGCGCACTGCCGATGATGGGCAGTATCATCAAGGTATAAAATACAGTTGTCAGACCAAGCGCGTCTGACAGCGCGCCAAAAAAGGTCGCGCCAATGCCGCCTGCGCCCACACCGACGCCAATGGTCAAACCAGAGGCCAAACTGATGCTGCGCGGCAGGAGCTGTTGGGCGTAAACCACCGTCACTGCAAAGGATGACAGAATAAAAAAGCCAAAGGGAATCAACACGCAGAGCGCTGGCGCGCCATGCACAAACGGGAGCCCGAGCGCAAACGGGATGGAAAACAACATCGAAAACAACAAAATGCGTTGTTTCGCCAACTTATCCGACAGCGACCCGCCGACAAAAGTGCCGACCGCGCCCGCAGCCAGAAAGATAAACGTAAATTCATCCGACTGCCCGAGCTTCATGTGAAAGTGGTTCATGTAATAAAACGGCATAAACAGTGAAATCCCGATTTGACACCAAGATCTCAAAACAATCACGACGACAAGCAAACTGACAGCGCCGACTCGGTTTCTCCCTTCCATCTGACGCATGCGCTTCCCCTTGGCCGTCAGGGTGTTGCGGTACCAAGGATAGACGCGCCCCGTCAAAAAGAGCCCGCCAACAGCCAGCAGCATAAACCACAATAAGCCATGCACGCCAGTCGCGATCAAAAAAAACGGCAACATCAGCGGCCCCAAGGCCTGTCCACCGTTGCCGCCCACTTGAAACACCGCCTGCGCCAACCCTTTTGCTTTGCCTGCAGCCAATGACACGCCCCGCGCAGCTTCTGGATGGAACGCGCCAGAGCCAAGCCCACTTAGTGAAATCAGCAGCAACAATACCGCATAATTTGGCGCAATGCCTGTCAGCGAGAGGCCAAGTCCCGATGTGAACAACCCTAAGGGTAAAAACCAGGCTTGCGGATGTTTATCCGTCAACATGCCAAACAACGGTTGGGAAACGGACGATGTGAGATAAGAACAAAGCACAATCAGACTCGTTTCCGTGTAGTTCAGATGGTATGCTGACATGTATATCGGCGCCAATGCGGGGACAACCCCAGTGGTCGCCAAATCGTTGAACAAGTGCGATCCACATAATGACCAGACCACGCCCCGCTTCATCGCCCCATCTGCAAGCTGTGTATCTACGTTCGACATCGTACCTGACCGCCCTTCATGATGTAGACATACGACCCAAGCAACCCTTTAGCTTGGACGCAGTCGCTTCGCGAGATCTATCACCTGCTCTACCATGCTGGTCAACCGATTCGTGACACCCACATCCGCGATTTCACCTGTTTTCTGGTCAATCACCTGTCCAGGCACCAGCACGGTTCTCGGCGCCGAAAGACCATTGAGGCCTCGTGCAGAGTGATGCAGGTCGTTTAAGACGTTGCCTGAGTTGGCGCCCAGCGCCATCAGACCAACCACTTTGCCACCAAAGTAGCGCGGCTCATCCTGATTCAAAAAATTTAAAGCGTCGAGCACGTTCTTCAATACGCCCGTGATGGTCCCATGATACGAAGGAGAGCACAGGATAATCCCATCCGCCTTTCTCACCTCGTCCATTAACCAAGGCAAAGTCGGCGGATAGGATTCCAATGCCCTTTCAGGGTTGTACATGGGCAAATCCAGTTCACGAACGTCCGCCAAAACCGTTTGGGCTCCTCTGTCCGCAGCCAAGCTAAGCGCCGCCTGCAGGGCCTTTAAACTTAACGATCCAGCGCGCATCGTCCCACCAATGCCTAAAATACGGACTTCTCTCGATGATGTGCTTTTTTCTTCCATCTTATAAAGAGGCCTCCCTGAAAAGCTCGGATAAACCCCATTCTATATCAAATCCCTGCAAAGCACCCACCTTTGATGAATGGAGATGGACACGTTGTCTTTGCGTAACTACCGTTCTCAAGCGTTCCAGGCAAGCCGAAATCGGGCAGCTTGCCACACAGGAGGCTAGTTCTTTGCCGTGGATGAGCTCCCGCTACATGCATAGGGTGTAAAGCAGTTGGACGTTACATCCTATGTATGAGGTGATACACGATGTCTACGGTGCAACCGAGAGTTTTAATGGTCTTAGACGCGCTTCTAGTCGGCGGCACAGAGACGCATGTATTGACATTAACGCGTTCCCTCCTCGCCCGAGGCGTTTATGTCTCCATATGCGCTGGCCATGGCGCACTTGAATCTGAGTTCGAAAAACTTGGCTGTAACATTCACTACGTCCCTTTTTTTGGCGCATGGTCACGTCGCGAGCGAGCCAGCATCCGACGCACATTGACATCCATCATCCTGGAGGAGCGGATCACTCATATACATGTGCACCAACTACACTCTGGCCAAATGGCACTCACTTGCGCCCGCAACCAAAAGCTCGCCGTGATTGCAACCGTACACGGAAAATATTACGATTTGAAAACCATGCGTTCAATGCAGGAAAAAGGGGTGCAGATGATTGCAGTCAGTCCACCTGTGCGCAAATGGATGAAAGCACAGGGCGTGGATGCAAGTGTCATTCCCAATGGCATCTCGCTCCAGCATTTCCGGCCCAAAAAATACGGACTGTCCATCATCCGCAAAAAATTAAACATTCCGCAAGCGGCGCAAGTTGTGGTATACGCTGGTCGACTCGCAGGAGAAAAAGCGGATGTTTGCCGCAGGGTTATCGACGCTTGCAGTCAACTGCAAGCAAACGGCCATTCGAACCTGCTTTTGATCATCGTTGGCGGCGGTATACACGCTGACGCAGTCAAAGCGTATGCCAGACAAGTGGAAAAGCGCACAGGACGCTCGTATGTCCGTTTTCTCGGCACCCACAAAGCCATGCGACCGCTTTATGCCGTGAGCAATTGCGTCGTCGGCACCGGACGCGTTGCACTGGAGGCGATGTCTTGCGCACGGCCCGTGGTCGCCATTGGCTCTGCCGGCCTGTACGGGCGCATCCGACCGCAAAAATTGCATAGCGCATGGCATTATTACTTTGGCGATCACGCCGCACCTTACCCTCACAACAGCCATAAATTGTCCCAACAGATTCAACGCATTCTTGCTTCAGAACATCGCCAGGCGCGCTACGGTGATGCAGGCCGCGCCTTTGTCGCTGAAAAATTTGACAGCAACAAAATCGTACACCGGATTCTGCAGATTTATCGGCATGCACGGCCCATCCATTAGACGGGTCGTGCATTTTGTTGCCGATTCTCCCCAAAGTGAAACGACCCTATGAGCGAGCAGCCATGGGAAAATGGTTGACGATATATTGTTCGGCAATCGTCCGACGGCGGACATTGTCTGGGAAGGCGCCTCTGTCACCAAGGGTTTGCTGCAGACAGTGAATGGCTTCTACATAATCGCCGATGATGAGTTTCTGCAGCGGTCGACCGACCGACTTATCATGCAGATGCGGCCTTGCGGCATTCGTGTGAATCACATCGACAGGATGCACGGCCATGACTTTTAACCCTGCCAGAATGGCTTTCACTTGGGCCACCGGCGGCACGGCAAATGCCTCTGCGCCAATCTGTTCGACTGTCCGCCTAGATACGGCGTGTGGCACTGCAGTGAGCGAGGCCACGCCCAAATCAGGCCGCTCACAGGCGATATTTAAAAAGCGTTTGACAATGGAGGGAGGGTCTATTTGCCGTCTTTTGGCGAGAATGGCATCCAAATGGTTCAATGCAATGTCGACCCCTTCATCAAGGGCCGCCAAAAACGGTTGTACTTGTGCTTTGGGCAAAATGATATCTGCATCCGTAAAGAAATACTTAGCGGCATCCACTTGCATGCAACCAATTGCCCGACCGACATCGTGTCCTACAGGATCGCGATAGTGATCGACCTGGACTGAAAGACCTTTCACGTCCGGCAAAGTCGTATCGGATGTCCCATTTAACACCAGCCGGACTTGATCCAAATGCAGCCTGCGCAATTCTTTCAATACCTGCCGCAGGGTTTCTTCACCTTGCGTCGGCACGATGACTGCAGTATCAACACTGGATCTGGGCAGAACGGGCATTTGCGTGACGAGATGGCGCTTGCGGCTGAGATCCGTAAATCCACCGCGCGAGCCGCGCTCTTGGATGATGACCGACATTCCTTCCAGGCAGTCGCCGATGATGAGCCGCCTCATGGTCAATTCATGGTGAGGGCCACGTCGGCGGTTCAGCCGTCCAACTGGGACATGCGCCGCAACTTCCACTTTCAAGTTATTCGAACAAAGCGCACGCGCTTGCGCCACCGGCGGCACGCAAAATGCAAGTGGGCCCAACTGCAACGCTGCACGACGCGAGATGGCGTGCGGGATTGCTGTGAGACTTGCAGCCAGCAAATCCGGCCTGTCGGCAAATACGTTGAGCGCATGTTTGGCAACGGCCGTTGGGTGGTGAAACTGCTTTGTGCCAAACAAAGGATATCGGTTTAAGGCAATATCGGCGCCGCGCTCCACCGCCCTGACGAACGGCTCCAATTGCGCGATGGTCACAGCGACATCTGCATCCAGCACCAAAAGAATATCACCATGCGCCAAGGATATCCCAATGGCCCGGCCAATGTCCGGCCCCAGCCTGGTGCGAAAACGAACCACACGCGCACCGGCCATTTTCGCAATGTTCCCAGTCCCATCTGTACAGCCATTGGCGATGACGATGACCTCAGGACGTCGATGCCAACGCAATAAACGCCGCACCAGCGGGCCAATGGTTTTGGCCTCGTTGTGTGCAGCGATGACAATGCTTAATTTACGATTCATGATTGGCCCTCCCTGTCACGATGCAGCAAAACATACTCTGCTTCAGAGTATGCGCGTACAAGGCACAAGGCCATGACATCCGCCTCTGATTAAAAATAGAGGTGGAACAACGCCATCAGGGCGACCACAATGCCGACAATAATACAGTAGAAGCCAAACGGACGCAGTGCTTTGACCTCTGTGGAACGAAAGTACCGCATCAAGAACGCTGTGCTCAACAGTGCCACGATGCCTGCCACCGCGCCGCCAATCAACCCATAGTGAATCATCTGAGCACTGCCCTGGTGCAGAAGCTTCGGCACCTCAAGTACGCCAGCGCCAAGAATGACCGGCGTCGCCAGTAAGAAGCTGAAGCGCGCCGAATCCTCGTAGGACAATCCACTGCCAAGCCCAGCCGTCATGGTGATACCGGATCTCGAAAAGCCCGGCACCAGCGCGAACGCCTGTACGATGCCAATCAAAAAACTGCGGCCATACTTCATTTGATACAGTTCCACTTGCGCGCGGCGCCGCCGACGCATGCGGTCGGCTACAAACAACACCAAACCGTTGACAATCAGGAAAATCGAAGCGGAGAAGGCGGATGAGAATAAATCTTCTAGTGGTTGTTGCAGCAACTTGCCGATAATTGCGGCAGGGATCGTTGCGACAATGACCAAAAACAATTGTTTGCGCTCATGGCGCATTTCACGAATAAACAGCGACGCAATCAGCCTTAGCCAATCCCGCCAGAAGTAGATGAGTAATGCAAGTCCGGTCCCTAGGTGTAACATGACGACAAAGGGGAGAAACACATCAGATTCGGAAAACTGGGTCCAGTGGAACAAATACGGCAAAATGACCGCATGACCCACACTGCTGATAGGAAACAACTCTGTGATGCCTTGCATGATGGCGTACACAATGACTTGCAGAATGTGCATTTAACGGCCTTCCTTTCGAGGTCTTTCACCCACCTCCCCCATTTTAACGGATGTCGCAGGCTTGGCAATCCGTTTTTGTACAATTGATAGATTGCTATATACTAAATTTCGTAGGAAAAGTTGAAGGAGGCGTTGATATGGCAAAGGCAGAACAATTCTTGCAGAGCTATCTCATGCACCGAAATGTGCTTGGCGAACTTGTGGCGACACTCAAGGACGAGGATGTGCAATTTTCTCCTTGGGACAAAGCCATGTCCACAGGAGACCTCATCTGGCACATGTTGTCATCGAGCTACTCATTTTCCGCTGCCGCAGCTACTGGTCAATTTGAACGCGTGACCGATAAACCAGCATTGACGACCATTGCAGAGGTTCAGAGCGCCATCGCAGCATGGACGGATAAGACCGTAAACAACATTCGTTCAATGACCGATGAAAAGTTTGATGAACTGGTCGACATGACGAAAGTGTTCGGCACCCAAATCCCTGCAGGCGCATTGTTGCAATCCATGCGGGATCACGAGATTCATCACAAAGGGCAGTTGTTCGTTTACGCACGCCTTTGCGGCGCTGACGGCTTACCCTTGTTTATCAAGCGAGGTTAACGAAAGCTGCATCTCGGCATCGCTTGCGTCACGAGATCCTAAAGCAGTTTGGCAAACATGCAACAACGCGATTTTTCGTCCTCCAAGCGCAGGCGCCATTCATCCAGCTGCGCTTGGAGTACATCTAGTGCAACAAAATCAATCGCCCCTAAAAAACTGTATCAACCGCTGCAATTCCACTTTTCTTGCTTTATCCTGGAGAAGACTTGATCCCATCTATAGCAAAGATGCCTGCCCTGAAATTGAGCGCTAACGACGGAATCGAAAACACAGGAATGAGGTGCTGGGTTGAGCAAAGAGACTTTTCGTGTCACCCTATCGCCAAAAGAGGCCGCTCGGCTGGAGAGGGGGCATTTCGAATGATGGATGCGGTGTTTTTTGATTTGTACGAAACATTGATCACAGAGTGGCGAGACGGCAAGAAAAAAGCCGATTTCGGTTCGCCAGCCAAATCTTTGGGTATCGAAGAAAAGCAGTTCAAAACGGAATGGAGCGCCCGGCGCGATCAACGAATGACCGGCCATTTTCACGATTATCAGCATGTGCTAGAAGATATCTGCCAGGTTTTTGGCGTCACCATAACAACGGATGCCTTGCAGGATCTTTGCCGTGAACGAACTCGGGCAAAATCCGTTCCGTTTGCGGAGATTGAAGAGGGCATCCTGAATACCCTCAATCAGTTGAAGGAAATGGGTATCAAAATTGGCTTAATCAGCAATTGTTCCTCAGAGGAAATCACAGCATGGGCTGCCAGCCCGCTCGCCCCGCTATTTGATGATGTCATCTTCTCCTATGAGGTAAAACTCGCCAAGCCGGATCCCGAAATATATGCGCTGGCGTGTAACAGAATGGGTTGCTTACCAGAACACGCCGCCTTTGTCGGAGACGGTGGCTCTGATGAACTGGCAGGTGCCGAAAGATACGGACTCCGCCCATATCACGCAACGTGGTTTGTGCCCGAGTGGATCAGTGAAAGAATAACGGCTTACCCCAAACTGCGCGCGCCAGGCGAGCTGGTGGATGCCTTGTCCTGAGCGATGAGAAGACATTGGGGGCGGAATCGGCACTGGAAGAACGACGCCCCCTGTTTTACGGTGTCAACGGCTCCAATTCAACCGACACTTTATCAGCCACGATGTTGAAAAATCGGGGGATTTTTGGGTTTTCTTTATCTGGCTCTTCATCGAAAAGACGGACATACATCCCGTTTTTCGCCAAAGCATTCAGGATCTCACCAACGGTCCACTTGCGTAAAAGCACTTTGGGCAACAATGCTTGCTCATGTGTTGGGAGGAGACTCGTGTAGGCAACGGTTTCTTCGACAAATGAGCTGTCGAAGTAGTCTCCCTTTTCACTATGCAGCAACTTCCCTGCCACCGGATGGAAGTCGGTCAGCAGTAACCGTCCTTTGTCGTGGAGAAAGCGATTGATGATGGTAAAGAGGAGATCTAGATCAGTAAAGTAATGAAGAATGCCCAATTCCATGAGGATTACGTCAAAATTCATCAATTCCGGTGATACTGGGGCCTTCAGAAAATCAGAGCAGATGTAGCGAATGGAAACCCCAGCAGCGGCGGCGACCTGTTCCGCATAGCGCTTGTTCGCTTCCGAGATGTCGATCACGGTGACATCCGCCCCAAGTATGGCCAACGGAACAGCTCTGCCGCCATGCGATCCCAAAGGATTCAGAATGCGCTTCCCTGCCGGATCGCCAATGTATTTGAGATGACGCCGCAAAGGATACCTTGGATCAGCTTGGAATTTCGTTGCCTGCTCGACTGGGTTCCCCATTTCACTTACCCAGGCCTCGTACGCCCGAGCACTCCATGCGCTCTGGTTGCGCGCGCTCTGTGTCGTTTGATCCATTCTTTCACCTCCTAGTTATTCACAGAGAAGCGACGGCGTTCGCTTTTTCACTTTCGATGATTTTGTTGATGTTTTGCTGCAATTCTTCCAGCACCAGTTCGATATCCTTGTCTTTTTGTACCATTTCCACAAATGCATTCACGACACAATTCGTTACAGCCGGAAGCGTCTCATATTTACTTCGCTCAAGTATCGGCTCGGCTAACGTATTCACGGCGAGCGCCTCGGTGTTCTTGTGCTCATAGACAGATATGTTTTGCGCGAATTGGCGATACATTTCTCTATCCTTCAGACAAGATACAAAGCCATTGCGCGACTTGTGCAATTGAAATTCATCTGAAACGAGATAGGACATCACTTCAAATGCCGCGTCCGATTCACGACAGGTTGAACTCATCGCAATTGATTCGGAGATCCAGGGAAAGTTCGGACCAATGCCTGGTGCATCGCTAAAAACAGGCAGTGATACCATGTCCCAATTGAACGAGTTGAAAGTATCCTCGAGACACTTGGCACAGATGATTCCCATCGCAACAACCTTATCCCGCCCAAAGTGCCCATTGAAGCGGAACATATTTCTCGGGTCCACGGGCATATTGCCGGGAATGGAATATATCCGTTTAAACACATCGGCGATTTTTCTCCAGCCATCTGTCATGACGTTCGCGTTGTCGGTATGCGGAGCCACAGTATTCTCAGACAATTGACTTTTCAATATTGCTAGCGTGTCAGCGGTGTTCAAGCCTTGATATGCACTGCCATCGACAACACCCGTCACCCGCTGCGCCAGCTCGATGACCTCGTCCCAAGTCATGCCATCTCGTGGATAGGGCATGCCAAACCAATCAAATATGTCCTTGTTGTAAAATAGCGGGAATGCTTGTCGTTCATATGGAAATACGTACAACACACCATCGCCCTGCGCGAGGCTGGTGCTCAAGCAACCTGGTTCGAAACGGGATAGATCGGTTCCATGTCGGTTCACGAGCACATCAAGGTTTTGTAGCAACCCTTCCTTCGCCAAAGACCTACTGCGCATAGAATCAATCACCAGGATATCAGGGACGTTGTTTGACGCTATCCACATTTGAACATGCTCAGACGTTGGATTTTCCTGCCGAAACTCGAATTCGATATGCGGGAATGCTACAACAAGTTTTTCTTTCACTTGAATGACCTGCTCGAACCGCACATCTGAAACCCTTGAATTGAAATTTACGGATAATTTGATCACGACAGCTCCCCCTTAAAGCGCTTTCATGAACATCCGATTATATCTTCTGTACACAACATGAATCCCCTGCCAAAAGAAACCACTTCCTTACGCCACAAAAGGCTTATTTCATTTGTTGCAACCATAGCTCCAAATCATCTACGATAATCTGTAGTACGGTACCTTAGAAAGGAACAGAGTACTGACATGATCACATTGAAATCCAGTGTAAGTGATGAAATACACAAACAATTGGCGATTGAACTATTTAATTTCACATGGGACTTGATTGAAAAGCCGGATCGAAATGAAACAGAAGACGAGACAATGGTGAACGCAGCCCACGCGTCTCGCTTTCATTGGGACATGGTAGGGACCGCCCAGCACTTTGCGACAGGTGAATGGCAAATTTCTCGTGTGTATTCTCTTGTAGGGAGACCTGAACCTGCGCTGTTTCATGCACAAAAGTCCCTAGCTCTTTGTCAAAACAATCAACTCGGTGATTTTAACACAGGTTTCGCATACGAAGCACTGGCACGCGCATATGCAACACAAGGAGACACCAAGCAACGTGACGAAAACATTGCGCTAGCCAATCGATCCGCTGAAAAAGTGGACAAGGAAAGCGACAGGGTGTGGCTCTTAAAGAACGTGAATACTATTGCATCGCTTTCTTTGCCAATATGGGAAGGTAACTGATGGATTATTCCTTATATAACTGACCGACCATCTCTTCAACAGACGCCCAGCGGTCAAGACAGTGAAATTCTATCATTTCAAGATCGTTTTGCTTTTGCTCGTCACCAAAGTTTTCGTTTAAAATATTGTGAAGCCATTGGTTCAAATTTCTCAATTGATGACGGTAAGCGTAGAAAGCGACCATGTCGGGATTGAGCGAGAGATCTATCTGCCTCTCTTCTGCATAAGCCAGACGGAAAGTCGCGTATTCTGAGCCAATGTACGAGAAAAAGTCGCGTTCTATGGGGGCAACGATTGTATTTTCCCAATCGAGAAAAACAAGTTGACGATTGGTCTGATGCATGATGTTGCCGCCCCAAAGATCACCATGGCATAGTACAAGTTCATGTGAAGACTGTAATACACGTTCTCGCTGTTCACAGAGCTGTTGCCAAAAACGATGGATCAACTTCAATCTTGGGAGAACGATGGATTGAAGTTCCAGGATAAATGGATCATTGTCTTTGTAAGACGCTAAGCATTCGAGGTTGGCCTGTAAACGCTCTCCAAAGTCAACGCCGTACGTCTCACTGGCAACCTGTGCGTGCAAGCTCTTTAGCGGTACGGTGTGAAGCTTCGCGAGCCCAATCGCCATACTCGTTTGGATCTCGTCGGAAAAAGGATAGGCATCCGCCAACGTCTCACCATCAATATATTCGAACAAAACACAGACAAAGCGCCCTATACTACACTGCATATCACCACTGACGGTATAGTGTGGTTGAGGGAGATAGGGAAATAAGTTGGATTCTTTGAGCTCTATCATCAAGGGGATATACCCACGAAGTTGCTCAACACCCAAAATTCCCTTTTGTGTGGAAGTATCGAATACTTTGAGATATCTGCGTTCAAATGCTGTACTGACAACAATATAGGAAAATGCCGAATCTCCAACAGGGATGAATTCATACGAGGACACGTCAAAAGCGTAACTTTGCTTGATGAACGCACATATTATTCTTTCGAATTCCGGGATACCTTGTTTCATAGCTGAATTTCTCCCCTGACCAAAGGAATCATTTGTTTAGGAAATTGTACTACGAACTTGTGTGAATTAACGCAAGGAAATACCAGTAGAACTGAATTCACTGGAGGAATATCAATGGCAAACCAGATGTGGATTAATCTCCCTGTAAGCGATCTCGAAAAGTCCAAAGCCTTTTTCGCACAAATTGGGTTTTCTTTAAGTGCTGGCCCCGGGAATATCAGTGATAACGCGTGCCTCGTCATTGGCGATGAAAATGTGGGCGTGATGCTTTTCCCCGAATCGACTTTCAAGAAATTCACGGGAAAGGAGATTGCAAATACAGCAAAAGGGACCGAAGTGCTGTTTACCATTGGGGCAGACAGTAGAGAAGAAGTAGATGAGATGGTAAACAAGGTGGTAAAAGCCGGCGGGAGGATTTATGGCAAGCCACATGACCAAGGCTGGATGTATGGCGCCGGATTCGCTGATCTGGATGGCCATCTATGGAATGTCTTGTACATGGATATGGACAAGATGACTACAGGATAAAATGGGTAGACTGCACTTATGTTCAATTCGTGATCGCGCATGAAATGCTGTGCACTCCTAAGAACACACAGCATTTCATGCGGGCCCATATTGAATTTCATCTTTTACAATTCGCCTTATTTCACAGTTTGATCATATGCATTTTGATATATTTGTAGATATTTCGAAAGACCTAAACCGTTGAACCCTGCCACATAAGCGTTCCAATCCTTATTGATGTTCTTTGCACCAGTGATAAATTGGTACATATTCTGCTGCACATAGTTCGTGATATTCGTCTGTAGCAAGGATGCCTCGTCTGCCTGAGATGGATCAATCCAGAGACTTTGTGGAACCACTTCTGGCCGTTGGTGACCCATGTAATCTTCTTCCGTTGCGTCAAACAATTTCCGTTCATAACCAGATCCATCAGCAGCATTGGCATTTGTATTGTACGCCCAAGATTTCCGCATACCAGTGGGCTTGTACCATTCAAGGCCCCAGGTATTGTTTGTCGGTTTTGCATTCGCTGGTCGTGTAATCATTTTGTACAACGCTTTATGACCGCCCAGTGCAACATCCTTAGCACCCGCTGTCTCCCAGTCAGTCCCCTCCACCCCATACTGTGAGCGAATCATGCCTTGCGGAGAATAGATATAGTCCATCAATTTAATGGCTGCAATTGCTTCTTGTTTACTCGCTTTGTTTGTGATGACAAAGTCCGCCGGTGCATTCCAAGGCACATAATTCGCATATGACTTACCGTTTGGCCCAGTAAGCGGTGGAACAGCCACATAATCTTTATATCTGGTGCTGTCTGTAAATTCCGCCGGATGCTCTGCGGCGCCTGCTCCTAAAATTTCTACGCCCGCATGTTCACCCTCCTTCTGATAGGCGGTGCCATCCTGAGTGATAGCGGCCGGATCAATAAGTCCTTTTGCATACAGAGAATGCAGGTACTCAAGCCCCTCTTTCCATTGTGGTTGATTTGCGGCAAAGCCCAATTTGTCGTTGTTCACAGTGAAGTAATAATCGTCATCATCGGCGATGAAGGCGTTCATCAAGAATACGTCAATATGCGTTCCGCTAAGCGTATTCGCTCCACTCAGCGGAATCTCGTCCTTCTTGCCATCGCCATTCGGATCATCGTTTTTGAACGCTTCCAACACCTGCTCAAACTGGGCTGGCGTTTTCGGCATCTTCAATCCCAGCTTCTTTAACCAAGTCTGGTTGATCCACATCTTATCCGGGAACTGACAGTGATAACATTCATTGATTTCACCTAAGGAGTAGATATTTCCATCTGGCGCTGTAACGTCCTCTTTAAAGTATTTGTTTGTTTGTAATAATTTTTTAATATGTGGCGCATATTGGTCGATTAATTGATTGAGTGGAATAAAGACGCCTTCCTGTCCGTATTTCAAGACGTCCGTTTGCGAAATGGGATCATTCCACGTAATCGGCATAATGACATCTGGATAATCGCCACTGGAGAGTAACAACTGTTGCTTCTCTGTCGCAGCATCCTGTGAAGCTACTTGAAACTGGATGTTGACATTCAGCTTCTTGTCCATGAGCTTGGTAAACGAACTCGACTGAAGGAGACTCTTGGTGCCAGGTGTGAAAATACTTAAGGTGACAGGCTGGTCACTCCCAGAAGACGAACTTCCTGACTGCGATCCGCCACTGGCGCACCCCGTCAGCAACAGACCTGAACCGAGCGCGACTGCCGCGGTTGTCAACATCGATTTTCTCATCTTTTTCCTTTGGCCCATTTCATTTAACCTCCCCGTGTTTAAATACCGAAACATCAAATCATTAAAAAACTAGCCTCTCCTGCTTTCATCACCACCCTTCCCAGCTTTGCAGATTAGCCCTTCACAGAACCAATAAACATCCCCTTCACGAAGTGCTTTTGAATGAACGGATACATCGCCAGCACCGGGATGCTCCCGATTACCATCAGCGAGTACTTCATCAAATCCGCCAAGTTCTGCCGCTTCAACATCTCTTCCACGTTCTCCATTCCCGACGACTGCGTGTTCAATATCAAAATATTGCGCAATACCAACTGCAGCGGGAACAGGTTGTCCGACGACAGGTAAATCAGCGCGTTGAAGTACGAGTTCCACTGCCCTACCGCAAAAATCAGCACCAACACCGCGATGATCGGCTTCGACAGCGGCAACACCACCCGCAACAAAAACCCGAAGTCGCTGCACCCGTCCATTTCCGCCGCCTCTGCCAACTCATCCGGTATCGTGCTCTGGAAGAACGACCTCGCCACGATGATCAAAAACACGTTCATCGCCGCCGGAAATACCATCGCCCAACGCGTATCCAACAGCCCGACGCCCTTCACAATCAAATACGTCGGGATCAATCCCCCAGAGAAAATCATCGTGAACAACAACATCGACGTCAGGATATTGCGCCCCACAAATGTCTTGCGCGACAAGGGAAACGCCATCAATATCGTCAGCGACACCCCCACCAATGTGCCGAAAAACGCATAAAACAATGAGTTCAGGAATCCAACCACGATTTGAATATTGCTCAAGGCCACTCTGTACCCATCCAGTGTAAAGTGCACGGGATAGAGCCAAACTTGCCCTGAGTTCACTGCCTGCGCACTACTAAACGAAGCGCTTACAATGTATACAAGCGGGTACAGCACCACCACCAGACAAATCACCAGCAACACATAAATCGCCGCCATAAAAATCCGGTCGCCCGTCGTATCTTTCACTGCCGTTCTTGCCACTTCTTCTCCCCCCGTCTCTCCTCACCAAAGCCCGACTTTCGACACGCGCTTGGCCACTGTGTTCACTATCAAAATCAGCACCAAATTCACCGCCGAGTTAAACAGCCCAATGGCCGCCGCGAAACTCACATCATCGTTGATGAGCCCCATCTTGTACACGTACGTCGAGATCACTTCGCTCGTACTCAAATTCAACGGGTTTTGCAACAGCAAGATCTTGTCCACCGCAACCCCCATGATGTTCCCCGCGCTCAAAATCAGCAGAATCACCACAGTCGGCAGGATCCCCGGCAAGTCCACGTGGATGATCTTCTGCCACTTCGATGCGCCGTCAATTTTCGCCGCCTCGTACAGACTCGGGTCAATGCCCGCCAGCGCCGCCAGGAAGATCACCGCGCTGTACCCTGCCGTTTGCCAGATGTCCGTCACCACATAGACAGGAACGAATAAATCGGGTCGACCGAGGAAGTTAATCGATTTCATGCCAAAGAAATTGAGAATCTCGTTGACCAATCCCGAGTTGGGATCCAACAACATGATGATCATGGAGCCCATAACCACCGTCGAAATAAAGTAGGGCGCATAGGTCACCATTTGCACCGTGCGCTTGAATGGCCGAATCCGCACCTCGTTCAACGCCAGCGCCAGAATGAGCGGCGCTGGGAAGCCGAAGATCAACAGCGACAGACTGATCTCCAACGTGTTCCGGAGAATGATGGGGAACTCTGGGTCGGTAAACAGCATGTTGAAGTATTTCAGTCCGGCCCATGGACTGCCGAGGATCCCCTTGACGACGTTGTAATTCTTAAACGCGAGGACGGCGCCGAACATCGGCGCATAGTTGAAGACAATCAGGAAAGCGACTGGAAACAGCACCATCACATAGAATTGCCAATGTCGCTTCATGCGCTTGAACAGTTTTTTCTGAGCCGGTTTGTTCAAAACACCTTGTTTACTGTTCACGAAATCGTTTACAACCATTGTGACACCCCTTTCATCAATGCAGTGAATATCAACTTTTGAGTGGACGGCTCCATTTTTTGAGACTGGATATTTACGCCGCTTATCAATTGATAACATTAGAGAATTTCCGTCCTGTTAGAATTCTCCAAAACACCACCACTTGGGGAGAAATTTCGACTGAAATACCGCCTATTTCAATACCTTCCCAAGTACCCGCCTCTATTCATAGAATAAATTTACTCTATGAATAAAATTATAATCTATGATTTTCACCGAAAAAATAACAAAATTATATTATCGATAAAACTATATTAAGAATTACACAGATGTAACTTTGAAATAAATTCATCTATGAGGCAAACCTAATAGATAACGAGTTTACCCATCTGGGCTCGCCCAAATTCACGAAGTGATGCTAGATTACTGGAGGTTAGCAATTGATCAGATTAACATTTCCTCTTGTGGGGGCGTGTAACTCGCCCGTGGATTTCAGATTCTGCTTCGTGGGTGACGCGCTCACTCGCTACACAACGTCGAAATGGCCCCCAACTGACGATGTGGGCCATTTCGAACCATGAGCAAGAATCAACTCAGTTTTTTCATCCAGGGGAACGATCCATTTGGATAATCGCTGCAAGATCAGCTTCTGGTTAAGGGGAGTTTGTCATCGTCTTCCTAAAACTAAAACGCAAGGTATGCGACTTTCGTCATTTTAATCTGATAGATTTCCACCGTCACTTATAGAACCTCTTTCAAGTTTTATACTAAAAAAAACGTCATACTTCATACCGGCTTGCATTGAAAATTGATATTTTCCGTCGCCAACTTCCGTAAAAACAACCTCGTACATGTCTTGTGCAATCCGTATCGGCTTGCTATCCGCCGCAAACACGCAATCTTGCGTTGTACCTGACTGAATCGTAGCTTCGATGATATGGCCATCCGCCCATTTTAATCTCACCTCATAGCCGCCCCGGGCTCTCAGCCCCATCACTTCACCGTTTTTCCATTTCTTCGGCAAAGATGGCAGCAAATCAAGAAATCCCTGATGCGATTGAAGCAGCATTTCCGCAATACCTGCTGTCGCTGCAAAATTACCATCAATTTGGAACGGCGGATGGGCGTCAAACAAATTAGCATAAACGCCGCCACGTTCCATATTGAGTGGTTCATCGCTTTTGACAAGGCTCAACAAATTGGATATGAGCCTCTCCGCCCTGTCTCCATCCTTGAATCTTGCCCATAAACCAATTTTCCACCCAAGACTCCAGCCAGTCCCTCCATCGCCTCTGCGCTCTAGCGATCTTTGCGCCGCCTTGAACAACACAGGTTTCGACTGCTCTGTAATGAGTTTTCCTGGATAGATCCCCACAAGATGCGATATATGACGATGATGCTTATCTTCATCCTCGAAGTCTTTATACCACTCTTGAAGCTGCCCGTGCTTCCCAATCTGAAAGGGTAGCAGCCTGTTTTTAGCCCTTACTAGTTCTTTTGCAAATACCTCATCTTCTCCCAGTATTCTTGCAGCTTCGATGCAATTTTCGAAAAGCTCAGCGATTAACGATATATCCATCGTTGTGGCTGCGCTCACGGCATAGAGACCGTCTCCAGTTTTGAACTTCTGCTCTGGAGACGTGGAAGGACCCGTAATCCAATACCCATCGTCATCCTCATAAATCCAATCTAAACAAAACAACGCTGCTTCTTTCATAATCGGATAAGCGCGCGTTCGAAGAAACACCTCATCTCCCCCAAAGGCGTAATGTTCCCATAGATGTTGAGTCAACCAGACACCGCCCATCGGCCACAGGGCCCAGACGGGATCTCCGTCGCCATAACCTCCCACAGGAGCAGTCTGCGCCCACAAGTCAGAGTTGTGATGCGCAACCCACCCCTTCGCGCCATAGTTTACTCTAGCCGTCTCCTTACCGTTTTTCGCAAGTCGCTCTATAAATATCAGCAGTGGTTCATGCATCTCAGCCAAATTGCAGGTTTCAGCAGGCCAATAGTTCATCTCTGTATTGATGTTCAACGTATAGTTGCTGCTCCAAGGGGCACGTGTCTCCTCGTTCCAAATCCCTTGAAGATTGGCGGGTTGCGTGCCCGGTCGTGAACTGGCAATCATCAAATATCGGCCGTAGTTGAACAGTAACTCCACCAAGCCTAGATCTTTGCTGCCATATTCGGCAATTCTTCGGTCAGTGGTCATATCCGTTTGAGCGACGCTTTCTTCCAAATGCAAAGACACCCTTGAGTACAGCCTACCGTGATCCACGATATGGGATGTCCGAATGTTCGAATACTTTTTTTGTATGTTTGATTCGATCACGTCAGCCGTTACGTCTTCGGGGTTGCATAAGCTGTTACGAGCGCCCAAAGCGGCGTCAAAAGAAGTCGCAGCGCTGAAATACAGAACTACCGTCGTCGCTCCTTCTACACAAATACCATCATGGGAAGATGACAAACTGCCGCCATGATTTGCCACGGCCATTCTTCCATGAAACTTCAGTGCTGTAGAAGTCTTGGCCTCTCCGTAATAGATAGGTAGTTCGGCATTGTAATAACTCGGCCACACCTGTTCAGGAGCGGTTCCACTAATGGTATATTGTCCCTCGCTTGATTTGGTGGTACAACGAAGTAAACTCGTCAGTCTGGCGCGAAAACTTAGGCTTCCAGGAGTGTCGGACTCCATACGAATGACAACCGCCTGATCAGGGTAAGAAGCAAATATCTCCCGCTTGTAGCCAATCCCGCCTATACTGTAAGAGACAGCAGCAATGCCAGAAGCCAAGTCTAGACTTCTCTTATAGTTACTGTACTGATTGCCATGCTCCATTGTGATGAACAAATCAGCGAACGGTAAATACGACTGCGTATACGGACCCATCATTTGCTTGCCGATGCTGTCAGCCTCGGCATAATTCTCACGAGCGATGCTTTCCCTAATTGAGGTAAGTACATCCTGCGATTTAGGGTTATTCCAATCCGTGAGTCCACCCGACCATAACGTATCTTCATTAAGCTGTATTCGTTCCAATTCTACACCACCAAAAACCATCGCACCGAGGTTGCCGTTACCGACAGGCAGCGCTTCGGTCCAAAACATTGCAGGTTTGTTAAACTGAATCAAGTCTCGCATCTCTCTACTCCCCACTAATCGCTTTTTTCCTCATTTTGTTTTCATGCATGGTTCGTCCCAAATAACCCAAACCACTTCAAATTCGCCGCTGTCCCTGTGGGTAAAGATGTAAAAAAAATTCTCACATATCGATAAGCCAACGGCTCTAGCAAAGCTTTTAAAGCATCGATCTCTGCCCGATTGTGTCGATAATCAAGCAATGGTCTCCACAAACTTCCGTCCATCGAGCCCTCTAAAACAAATTGATATACTCCCTTGCAGTCAAACTCGAGTTCGATACGCTTCGGATATTTGACTCCTTCCAGATCAAGGAGCCACCATTCCTCTGAATTTGCGCTACTAGCTCTCCATGAAATACTTCGATCAGCATTGTTGGCGTTACTCATTTCATAGCCCTTCGCCTCACTACTCGCTCGATTTGGCCGATAAGTAGACAGATCCATGATTTCCGAGTTGGCCCAATCGGTAAGACATGCTTTGCTCGGAACCCTAGGTATCATCAAATCTGGTTCACGTAAGATTTCGTCACCGACTGTAGTGATGGTTAAGAGTGCTCCCTCCAAACCGGGTGAAGTCGCGGATAGTACAGTCTCTCCTGCGTAATAGGACCGAAACGCAATGGCCCCTAAACCTTCAATGATCTCGAGTCCGGAGTCTGAAGCAATCAGTTTCGGATTGTAAGATGGGAATTGCCCAGGGCCATTCAAAACCTTAAGTTGAATATCCGCAGTGGCATTCACACGACGTCCAGTTTCATCCACAAGTTCCACAATCAGCTGTGTATCGTCAGTGCCGTCGTTTTTTATTGTGGTTTTACTACCTACTCCTGGGTATAATTTAATTCTTTTAGGTTCACCTGTTTTTGGCCAATTCGGTTCTGATCGGCCAGCAGCAGGTGCCCGAATTCCTAAATAATCAATCTCACTTGAGACTGCGCCGACCTGATTGGCGAAATAATTGAATCGATACCAGTACCAACTGCGCAAAGGAAGACGATAATAGTCGATGATCCCCATGTGTCCCATGTCATTTACCTGACTTCCATGATGAAAACCTGCCCATAGAGCTTGTCCACAGCGCCATTTTGGCGCATAAAAGCGGAACGGGTCTGTCTTGCTTGCCGATACGTGATCATAGAACGGCCGATATTCCCCCGGGCGATCCATGACTACACTTCCGTATTCAGAGATTAGCTGTGGACACTCTGGACGATTTGACTCTGGATCATCGCACCGCTCGTCACCTTCCCATTTCAGATAAAAACTCCCTCCATCTCCGTTCAACCCTGCTACATCTGCAATTTCTGGATTGTCCAACTGCCATCTTTGCGCGCCGCCAATGGCCGCTTTGCGTGTTGGATCTTCCTCGTGTGACACTTTCACCATTTTCTGAATAAGTTCAATCGCTTTGTCTTTCACGGATTCATGGCTGAAAAACGGTTCATTGCCCATGCTCCAAGCAATAATGCTTGGACGATTTCGATTGATTCGAATCATTTCGCGCAATTGTTGAGTAGCACTTTGCTCAAAGCCTAGTTGTTCCTTCTCCAACACAGGATAACCGCTTGTCTGCCAATTTTTTCTCTCCCCTGTATCGTCAGACCCTCCCATTCCCCAGAATGTGGCTTCTGACCAAAAGAGAATACCGTAATGATCACAAGCCTTGGCGAAAACTGGATGGTGTGGATAGTGACTGCCTCGAATGAAATTCATACCTGCGTCCTTGATCATTTTGACGTCTCGGTAGATCGCTGCTTGGGTAACTGCATCTCCCCAGCCAGCTTGATCTTGGTGAACGTTCGCACCATTCAAATACAGATGCCTTCCATTCAAATAAAATCCTTCATCAGCGGTCCACTCCATCCACCTAAACCCCATCAGGTCCTCATAAATGTCCGTAATAGCACCTTCTGCAATCACTTCACTGGAGATACGATAAAGATATGGATCTTCCGGGCACCAGAGACGCGGATTGAAAACTGATTCACTTAAAGTATCGAATTGATATGTACCGCCAGCTGGCACCACATGCGCACCTTCAATACTGGTCAAGATATTCCCCTGCTCATCCCAGACAATTGTGCGGACTGTGGCCAGTTTATTTGTGCTTGATTGGTTGGTTACTTCAGTTTGCATCCGCACCTGCATCTGTATATTCTCCCCAAAAGTCGAGAGAAGAGGTGTAGAAACAAATGTCCCATTCCAAGCAATATGTAAAGGCTCCGTAACCGTTAAACTCACATCTCGGTAAATCCCCCCTGAGAAGATGTGCTCACCGGAACGTGGCGCGATTTTCCCGTTCCATTCGTTGTTCACTCGAACTGCAATGACATTGTCACCAAGCTGTAGTAATTCATCGATCCTGATGTTAAAACCGGTGTATCCACCTTCGTGCTTACCGGCCAGCTTCCCATTTACATAAACCTCTGCCACTTGGAAAACACCATCGAATTCTAAGTAGATTATCTTGTTTTCCCAGTCTGAAAGACATTCCAAATGCTTCCGATACCAGCCGACTCCAATATACCAATTGTTCTCCATAAAATAAGGAATGCTGAAAGAGTGTGGCAATCCAATGTGACTCCATTCTGAATCGTCATAGTCGATTTGTTCAGGACCATTGGCATTAAACACTTTCCAGTCTCCTCGTACAAAACGCCATTCTCTGTTCAAATTGATTTTTTCCCGGAGACTTTTGTGTCTCATCCCGATCAACTCCAAAATAAATTATGGATATCTGGTCCTCTGCAAAAAAGTACGATACACAATTGTGAATTCGGATATTATTACACAATTAGCCAATATCGAACCTTGTTCCATACGAATAATCAAAGTCATTCTCTATTAAAGTTGACGAAGTTCCCCTAAAATCCACCACACAATCCATGACACAATACACACAGACACAGCATTCACACTTAAAACAAAATTACTTTTTGTTGATATTATATTTCATTGGTATTACAATAAAAAATGAAAACATTTTATCATCGATATAACTAAATTACTTTTATAATACGGAGGATTTCAATGTACCGTAATTATTTTTTGCCCAACTTCGAAGAATATAATTTTTTTTGTTTCCCTCATTCCGTCGGAAAATACACACATCCCCTTGATCACAATGTGGACCGTGAAGCAGGAGTGAGAGACTTTAGCTTGCACTTCGTAATAGGCGGTAAAGGATATATTGAGTTACACGATACTGTCTACACATTAAAAAAGGGTGATGTTTTTCTTCATACTCCGTTTCAGAAAATGCGCTACTACACATCTGAAGATGACCGCTGGGTCATTTATTGGTTACAATTTAATGGAAAAAGACTTGGTGATTTTTTATTAGAAAGTGGATTTCACGAATCATCCGTTTGGTTTATGAAAGATACAGATGTATTAGAGCAGACCTATCAGGATTTGCTTGCAGAAATTGAGCAGAATAATTTTGCGCGTCTCTCCAAAGTATCCGCGCTGACCTATTCTATACTCATAGAATTTATGTGCAACGCAATTCCGTTTTCCGGAAAAGGAGGAGCTAAAAGAGGGGCAAAAAATGTAGACCAAATTATCAACCTTATTCCTATCATGGAAAAAAACGCACATCTTCCTTATGTACTGGAGGAATGGGCGGATAAAGTAAAGCTTACACCAAATTATTTTTGCAATCTTTTCAAAAAAGTTACGAAGATGACCCCAGTAGCCTTCATCACGAAATGCCGAATCCAACACAGTAAACAAATGTTGTTAAGCGATCCTGATACACCGATCAAAGTCATTGCAATTGACTGTGGTTACCAAAGTGTAAGCTATTTCAACAAAATATTTATGGAAATGGAAGGCGTCACCCCAAGTGAGTTCCGGCAGTTGCATTTAAAGTAATATAGAGCACTTAAACGATAGCATTGCTCTTCATGCACAAGCGTGACACAACCGTGCTTGCTCACGCCGCATTCGCTGCTGGTAAAACCAATTCTAAAGTGAGCAGCTTGGAAGAGGCGCAACCTTGGTCTACACCTCGTATGAACGAGCAATTTCCCAATGAAAACCGAATGGGTCTGCCAATCGTCCCACACGCCAACCATGAGCATCTGCCATCGGATAAACTTCCGAGGCACCTGCATTCAGTGCCTGTGCGAAAACCTCATCTGGATTTTCCACTTGCAAAATCATTCGCACTGAATTGCCGTTTTCTGCTCCTGGGTCATCGCTTACCCAAAATTCTGCACCATGTACGGAAAGCCTCGATACGATAGCACCCTCTGGATCTTCTATATGGTACACTTCCTGTGCCTGAAAGGCAGTTTGATAAAACTCGACTGCTCTCTTGCCATCGCGCACGGATAGCCACGGGGCAATCGTATATGCAGAAACGTTACCATCTGCTGTTGACACATCAACCGACCTCCGCATTTACATATATTTTTTAATCCTATATTCAATCTATTGTGAATATTATAGCTTCTATTATTCCCGGATAATATATTTCTGCGTTAAAAAGGTCACCCCAATCACAAAAAGCCCCCTGCCACCACATCATCGTGGCGCACAGGGGGCTTTCTTCTCTCTCGCCTGGCAACGTCCTACTTTCCCAGGAAGTCTCCCTCCAAGTATCCTCGGCGCTGGAGGTCTTCACGTCCGTGTTCGGTATGGGTACGGGTGTTTCCCCTCCGCTATGGCCGCCAGACTCGGGTGTTCGCTCAAGCGGCTTCGCTTCGCCAAACCCAGGCTCCGCTGCAGATGCTTTCGCTCCCACCACTCGTCTTCGGTTCAGATTACATATTCGCAACCCTTCACCTGACTAAGCGTCTTGCTTTTTGTACCGTAGCTTTCACTACAGTCTGCCCTTGCTTCTGACTATGGAACAACCTCTCTTACTTCTTCCTTACTGCGGGTGAAGCCCTCGACCGATTCGTATCTGTCCGCTCCACATATCACTACGCTTCCACGCCAGACCGATCTACCTTGTCTTCTTCAAGGGGTC
>NZ_JBHUCX010000072.1:0-898 GCF_042678105.1 Alicyclobacillus fodiniaquatilis | reverse complement strand
CCGATTGGCACTAATTTTCGATTTGAATCCAAGACATACACACTTTTATTGATTATTGGACGCCCAATATTCACTATGTTCGCGGCCATCTGACCTATGGTTGCGCATACCGTGATTTCTGTAGGCCCATAGGCGTTATACAATTGACAACCCTGTTGCAACCATTGGTTCACTAGCTGTTCAGGGCAATCTTCACCTGCAACTATAACCACTCTCAGTGTTTGCAAAGCAGGATCATCTGGATTTAATAAACTCAAGGCAGATGGAGTAAGAGTAGCAACGGTAATGCGACTCTGTTGAATGAAGTATGCCAAACGCTCTCCTGGTATAAGGTTGTCATTATTCCCTAGACAAATAGCCCCACCAGAGGATAACGCCATAACGAATTCCCACACCGAAGCATCAAAACCAAACGACGCAAACTGTAGGATTCTGTCACAGTCATTAAGATGGAAAACTTTTCGTTGTGCTGCTGCCATATTGACGGCTCCATTATGCTCAATAAGAACCCCCTTTGGCTTTCCCGTCGAGCCAGACGTATAAATGACATACGCCAAATTACTGGAAGTCACAGTGGTCCTAGGATTTTCATTCACCTCCTCTTGAATAACAATCCGATTCCTATCTAGCGCAACAATCTGTATATCATCTGGGGCAACACACTTCATATGCAAACTATCGTGAGTAATTAAAATACTGGTTCTCGAATTAACCAATATATATCGAATACGCTCTTCGGGATAGCTCGGGTCAATTGGCAGGTAGGCACCTCCGGCTTTCAATATCCCTAATACCCCGATCATCATCTCTGGAGATCTCTCCACCATAATACCCACTATCTGATCCGGCCCAACGCCCATTCCCCGCAGGTAATGCGCCAACTGATTCGCTTTCGCAT
>NZ_JBHUCX010000071.1:0-540 GCF_042678105.1 Alicyclobacillus fodiniaquatilis | reverse complement strand
AGGATTGCGAGCAGGACAAGGAACGAGGAAGGCAACGGACAGAGCGTACATGAGTACGTGAAGGAGTTGTCTGACGAGTGACGCAGTCATGTGAAGTGGATCTGCAGCCGAAACGGTGAAGTTAGGAAGAGCGCACGGAGGATGCCTAGGCGCCAAGAGCCGAAGAAGGACGGGGCGAACACCGAAATGCCACGGGGAGTTGTAAGCGAACATAGATCCGTGGATGTCCGAATGGGGGAACCCCCTAGTGTGAAGCGCTAGGACTGTACAGTGAATTCATAGCTGTATGGAGGCAACCGAGGGAACTGAAACATCTAAGTACCTCGAGGAAAAGAAAACGAAAGTGATTCCGTAAGTAGCGGCGAGCGAAAGCGGAGGAGCCTAAACCATGTACGTGATACAGGCTGCAGCCGATGCGTATGTGGGGTCGAGGGGTTGTCGGAGGGAACCTGCAGGAACCCGCCGGAAGACAGTACATAGGAGAACGGCATGGGAAGGCCGGCCAGAGCAGGTGAGAGCCCTGTATCTAAAATGGACTGT
>NZ_JBHUCX010000069.1:219-14841 GCF_042678105.1 Alicyclobacillus fodiniaquatilis | reverse complement strand
ATGTCATCTAATGTTTAGTTGATCGTTAAAAGACATTTCGCCTAACGGCGAGCGCCTTATATCCCCATAGCTAAAGCAAGGGCTTTTACGGCGCATCTGATAAAATACAGCCAATCGGGCATCAAACTTCGGTAAGTCTTCCGTGACTTCGCCAACAAAATCGCGGATTTCCATTTCCACTTGTATCATCACCAATCCAATAGCGTAGTGGTAACCGAGTTAAGACTCCATCGTGATCAATAAGAAGTCTTGAAGGATGTTGGTACTTCAGTCATTTACCCGGTCGTGCGTCAAGTCAAATCCATTTCCACAGGCGCCTTCGCTTTCATCTTCATGCCAAAAATGGGCATCAAGATGAGCACGCCAATGAAGAACAACACGCCGGCGGACGTGTACATGAACGAAAGAGAGGTCAACTGTTTGAGCCAGCCCGCAAACATCATGGTCAGCACCATGCCGCCCATGAACATTGGATTTAATGTGCCGGAAACCCGACCTACGAAATCTCCCTCAGAATTCTCCAGGATCATCGTGTTGATGCCAATTTGCAGTCCCGGCATGAATAGGCCGCTGAAGAATTGAGCGCCGAGCGACAACCACAAATTGGTCGCAAATCCGAAGCAGACGAATACAGCCACATTGACGGCCATGCCGAGCATCAACAGACGTTGCGGTGGAATTCGCTTGGAGAACCCCATGACCAATACACCGCCGATGATCATGGCCAATCCATTGGCTGCGGTAAACCACTGCAACATATCCTTCGACAATCCCAAACGTTCCGTAACGAAGAAGACCCCAAGCGGATTGATGAGACCGAGTCCCAATCCTGCTGCCAAAAAGGCTCCGCCCAACAGAGTGAGAATTTTTCTGTCCAACACATACTGCAAACCCAGCTTCATATCCTTGAGCACTGTGGACTTTTCTTGGGTCTGTTTCATCCGCTCCTCTTTCGGTAACAGCGTCAAAATGGCTGCCGAAAGGAAGAAGGAGAGACCAGTGATGGCGATGGCCACTTTGATTCCGTAATGCTGATAGACGAACGTCCCCAGCATAGGACCCAAGATCATAAACACCGCAAACTCGGTCTGGTAGATGGACATCCCGGCTTGCATCAGCGACTCTGGGACATGCAGCTTGAACAGCCGCATCCCCGAGGGTTGCGAGAATTGGCTTAGGATGGAGGATGCGAGCGTCGCGACAAACACCACCCGCCAGGAACCATACGACAACACGAGGAGAACGACCATAATCGACAAAGCGCTCAGTGCATCACAGATGACCATGGTCCGCTTGGGCCGCCACCTATCTGCAAACGTCCCGCCGATGAACGAAAAAAGGAAAATGGGCGCAAACTCGGCCACAGAGATCATGGACACCGCGAACGCATTCCCATGCGTCTTGTCAACCACGAACAACAAGACAGAGAAGTTGCGCACTCACATACCAATTTGAACCATTAATCCGGACATCAGAATCGTCACAACAAAGCGGTTTCGAAACAAGCTAGCCATTGAGGGTGAATTGCTTTTCACGCGTGGATCACGTCCTATCGGGATCGATAAAAAGCAGAGGATGCGATCATAGTATAACAAAAGAATCTGAATAGAACAGTCGATTGCACAAGTTCATAATTATATTTTCTTAAGGACTATACGCGACGCCCATATTGTTTATTTCGATCAAATTAGGTGGCCTGTTGCCACCATGAATGAGTTCGCTATAGACACCTTGTTCTCCTGACAGAAACTCTTTCAGAAATGAGACTGTCACCTGCTGTATGGTGTTTGTAACGTCCGTTGACGTTTGTTCCACCAGACGCCCAAATGTAGAAAATGACATATGGCTCGAACCGATGACCTTCACGAATGACTTGGTAGATTGCACACAGTCATACAGACGTCTTTGGCCATCAATGTAAGCAGTCGCGATGACTTCGCGCATGTCCGCAAGCAGCTCAGGTAGTGATGCTGCCTGTTGACGCATGTTTAAAAGAGGAACATCTAGATCTGAGTAGTCAAGCAAATGAAGACTAGCGTCGAGGAGAACTACACATCGAACACGCTCGTCCTGTGTCCCCGCATTAAACGCAGCTGCACCACCCAACGAATGCCCGATCATTCCAATGCGTTTCAGGTCAAATTTGTTGCCAAGAAGTCGATCCTCATTGTTCCAAAGCGTCAAATGATCAATAACACACTTTATGTCTTCCATCCTAATGTGGACAAGTTCTTTCAAACCAGTAAAGTCAGCGAAATCCTGATTGGACACTTGTTTCGCTTGCCGTATTATTGTGTCGGTGGGAAACACAGTAAAAAGACTCTCATATGGAGTTCCAACAGTAACAACAATATAACCAGATTCCACTATAGATGTTATCAGTTCCATGTACAAATCGCGCTCAATTCCAAAGGCTGGAGAAAAAATGACTACAGGACAAGAATTGCACGGTAATACAGGGTTTGCATTTTCGACGATAGATACCGGATAATTCACCAACTTCTCTTTGCTGATCCCCATTTCTGAAAAAATACGACTGACTTCATCCTCGAAAGGATGGAATAAGGACAAGAAGTTCGCTTGATGATGTGGTATGTGCTCTGCATTGATTGAATAAAAAATGCTTATTGGAAATGTCCTGCATCCTGCAAAATCATTGAATGTCTCAGCCCGACCATGATCTGTCAACACTTTGGTGACTCGCCCAATTGCCATGTCATACAGTCACTCCATCAACAATGATTCTCAAAAACAAGTGATGAATCAAAAATCAGTACTCCGCGAACGTTTTCCGATACCCATAAAAAGCCCGAAAACCCAGGTGTTCGTAGTATGAACGTGAACGACTCGACGCAAGCAACTCCATCCTTGTATCAGGATAAAATCCATGAACATAACGCAATAATGTTCTGCCAATCCCCATTCCACGAAACGCTTCTTTGATTGCCAATTCGCAAATATAAAGCGTCACGTGTTGGTCCGTGAGCCCTCTGACATACCCCACCACTTCGTTTTCTACACATACCACCATTTTGACGTTGGAGTGCTCCCAGGCACCCTTTGTTCCTTCATCGTTATCGGCGAGATTCGTCCAACCTTCGTTGCGATTGAGCGCTTGTATATGGATAAAATCCGAGTCTTGATAGGAACGAAAGTGAATCTTCATTCCATTGTTCAATGCAAGTTCCATTTGTGACGCTCAACTCCGATTTGCAGTCGCCAGATGGGCTTTTAAAGGTATTTGATCAACTCAACATCTGCGTAAGTATCTGCAGAGTGCTCTTTATGTCCATAAATTCCGCCAATGCTATTCAACCCAAGTTTTATCCAAAATCTAAGGGCGGTCCAATTTTTCAAAGCGACATTAGCCCGGACTTCGCCGTATCCAATTCGTTTCAATCTGATGAACAAACCATTTATAACTTCTTGCCCCAGACCTTGTTTCTGATAATTTTGATCAATGTATAGATAGGTCACATAGACAGTCTGTGGCGTTGGATAGCCATGATAAATGATGAGTAATCCGGCAATAATTCCTGTTTCCTTGACACGTATAGACTGAATTTTAAAATGTTCTTTATCGCCATTTGGTGGTAAGTCACCAATGGTGAAACAATGATGGATATATTGCGTGTCGAATTCACGTCCGTCCCATTTACTGATATATCCACCCTGTTCATACAACGCTTGAACTGTATGAATTTCGTTATCAACAAGCTCCCGCATCACAAGCCTTTCTGTATCCCATGTATGCGGAATCGTATTCACCGACATGTATTCGCCCCATTTTCAACTAGTGTGTTTCCCAACAGCATCATCTGCTAAGTTCAATTGCCACGATACGCCAAACTGATCAGCCACCCAGCCAAATTTCTGACTGAACGGGTATGCTGCAAGTGGCATGTGCACCGTTCCCTCCTGCGCCAGTGCATCAAATACCCGCTCAATTTCACGTTCGGTGTCACAGGTCACATACAAGGATATCGAAGGCGTAAATGAAAAACCGTGCTTCACGCTGCTGTCAATACACATAAGCGGCTGGCCGCAGAGTAAAAAACTAGCTTGTTTTACTGTACCCTCTATGCCATCCTCATTCGCCCCATAGCGGAGAATCTCTATGATTTTTGAATTATCGAATAAAGAAATATAAAAATTTAATGCTTCTTCCGCTTTCCCCTCAAACATGAAAAAAGTCGTGATTTTGGACACTGTGCTAACACTCCCTACCGCTTCAAATCATCCGTTTTCAACAGTCTCATCGTACCATGACAAAACCGCTTTTTTCGCAAAAGATTATCAACTCGATCACGCCTTGCTGCACAAACGCGCTCACAACAAGGCGTCTGATACAAGCTGAATGTTCATTTCAAATGAGGCAATGCGTCACACATATTCCAAGCCGTCAGGCGATGTACTCTGCATGTGGCAACTCACTGGCGCTCAATTTATCCAAAACAATAGTGACATCGCGATGCAATTGCAGAATGCTCGCAGGAATGTCGGTGCGCACCTCACCCTGAATGGCGCGCGAGACAATATGCGCTTTTTCTTTCCCAAATGCCATCAGGACAATCTGCCTTGCCTGCAAGATGGCCTGTACTCCCATCGTGATGGCCTTCCGCGGCACTTCCGAAACATCCGTAAAAAAGCGCGCATTGCTGGCAATGGTGTCATGCGACAATTCCACCACATGGGTTCTCGACAACAGTAGATCATTCGGTTCATTAAAGCCGATATGACCATTGACCCCAATGCCGAGTATCTGAAAATCAATCGGATGCTTGCGAATGATGTCGTCATAGCGCTCACACTCCGCATGGAGATCAGCGGCTGCGCCATCGGGGATGAATATCTGATCACGGGGGATGTTGACGTGATCGAACAATTGCTCGTTCATAAAGTAGTGATAGCTTTGTGGATGCGTATCTGGCAGACCGATGTACTCGTCCAGATTGATGGTCGTCGTCCGGGACAAGTCCAATCCGCATTTTTCAAATTTGACGAATGCCTGGTAGAAAGGACAAGACGTGCTGCCGGTGGCTAGCCCCAATACTGGATTGGGCACATCAAGCACCACTCGTTCCGCAAGCGCTGCGACATATAGTCCTGCATCGCTTGGTGTCTCAAAAACCCGTATTTTCATAACGATGTTCCTCCTCATGATGTCACTTAAACAACCAGGGAATTGACATGAATGTTTGCTTTTCGAACGAACAAATAACGCACATACATTCACTTGTGCTTCCGATTTTATTTAAGCCGTTGTAAACCCTGTGAGCCGTAACTCGCCAGCTTGCAACAAAACACTTGCCGCACTGCCAAATGCCGCAGCATCCTCCCCGAGTCCCGCCAAGACAATTTCGCACGAGACAGGAGACAAGCGCGTGACACGCGCGCGAACCATGTTGAGCAGTGGCCTACCGACGCGAGACACACCGCCACCGAGGATAACGACATCCGGATTCAACAAGGTCACAATATTGGCAATGGAAAATGAAAGATACGACAATGCCTGATTGACCACGTGCGCCGCCAGCATATCGCCTGCGCCTGCCCTTTCAAAAATGTCGGCTGTGGTGATGTTTTCAGCGGTCAGAGACGTATCAGGATAATTTCCTAAATTTGCGAGCGCAAAATCCTCCATCCCTTTGCCGGACGCCATTTGCTCCAAGGGACCATAATCGCCGAGATCCAGTTTCGGGCTCGTCGTGGCGGGATCGACATGAAGATGGCCAATCTCTCCTGCGTATCCTCCCGCTCCCCGATACAGTTTTCCGTTCAGAATCATGCCAGCCCCGATGCCAGTGCCTAACGCAATCAGCACAACGTTGTCGCGCCCTTGCGCGGCGCCTTTCCACCGTTCGCCGATGACACCCATGTTCACATCATTATCAATCAGAATGGGACCAGGCAAATCCCCGAAAAACTGCCTTGCATTAAAATTCGTCAAATTTAAACCGGGTACCTGCACGACAATCCCTTCGTCTGCTGACGTGACACCTGGGAAGCCAATGGCCGTGCCAATGACACTATCGCGCTCTACACCCGACTGCAGAAGGCAGTCCTCCACCTCCCGCAGAATATGCGTTATGGTCGCAACATCTCTCACTTGAGACAGAAATTTGCGCCGCAAAATCACATTTCCATCCAAGTCTGTAATCAAGACAATTGTTTTGCTGCCACCGATGTCCACGCCGATTGCATATTTTGCGCTAGAAATATAGTGAAGATGCACTGGCCTTCGTCCCCCGACAGATGTGGACTCCCCTGTGGCCCCTTCCCGAACTCTCCCTTCTTTGATGAGCTGGTCTACAATGGCGGAAATCGTAGAACGACTCATGTCCAGTGTTCGGGCAACCGCCGCTCGCGAGATGGGGCCGGCCTCCTTAATCAGATGAAGCACATTCGCCTTGTTTTCCTGTCCCATACTAGCTGGCGTTTTTTTCTCCATCTGCACAATCATCCGCCTCCTCTCCCATTTTGTCTGTTTCGCCTTAAAATGAAACAATACCTTTGTATGCGCCATCTACAATGCTTCACTGACGGCCGTTTCAGATACAATCGTGCATTGATCGCCAGATAGAGCGGCCTACGCGCCGGATCGCACGCTTTATTTTATCACGTCATCGAACGAAGCTATCAACTGCATTTTTATCGTAACTTTATTTTATGACATGGTGAAAAACCACTATACAGAGCGGAAAATGTGTCGTAACATACCGCTGATAACCACGTACGGCGTTTGTGGAGATGAGCCTGTTCGCTTTTGCTCACTCTGAGAACTGCATAGGTGTCATGATGGGGAGGCGGCTTCATGCAACGCTTGTTCAGTTTCTACTACTTCGTCTTTTTTGTCGCAATGGCGGCTACTCAGCCATTTCTCAGTCTTTATCTGAGCGGAAAAGGCATTGACAGCACGCATATCGGCTTCCTGTTGGCAGCGGGCTCCGGCGCTGGCATGTTTGCGCAACCCATTCTCGGTTCTTTGAATGATCAAGCCAGTGACCCGCGCAGAATTCTCATTCTGTCGGCGCTTTTATCTCCCATTCTTTACGCTGGCTACGCGCTGACACGCCAATTTTGGCCTTTGCTGCTGGTGGCTGTGCTGTATGCCATCGCCCAGTCGACTGCCCCCATCATGGACGCAATCACCGTGCAGGAAGGGGCGAGATCGGGATTCGCTTATGGAAAAATTCGTCTCTGGGGCGCGCTCAGTTTTGCCTTGACGACAATGGTAGCAGGATACATATACCATCTCATTGGCATTCAGGCCTCTTTTATCGTATACGGCGGGTTGTCTGTCATTCTCATCTTGGCCATTTTGCTTCTGCCGAAGACAAAATCGCTGCAACCATCCCAAGATAAGCTGCTTCAAGGCATATTACAGGTGGCACGCGGTCCAGCACTCATCACATTCATTGTCATTTGCTTCATCCTCTCTATGGCCATCTCCATCAACTTCAGCTTCCTGCCCCTCTATTTTCAGGACTTGCATTACCCAATGGGGTGGGTCGGCATGAACTTCACGGTCGCCGCACTCGTGGAAGTCCCATTTTTCTATATCTCGAGTAGAATCATCAAGCGACTTGGCCTGATGCCCGTCGTGATTTTAGCCAGCATCCTTTATACCTTGAAATACACGGTGATGATCTTTAACCCAGGTGCCGCCGTCGTCATTTCGATTCAGGTGCTGGATGGCATCGCATACGCGCTGTACTGGAGCGCCGCCGTTCAACTCGTGTCCAACCTCTCCCCAAATGGAAAAACGGCAACAGCCCAAACATTGTTTGGCGCCATTGCCGGGAGTTTGAGCGGAATTGTGGGCACAAGTTTTGGCGGCTGGTTTCTGGAACAATTTGGACCATTACTTTTATACGGATGCGTCACCGGACTGGGCGCATTGTCTGTCTGCTGTTTTATCCTGTTTGCCCGTTTTACCCGCCAGTCCGTATCCTCAGATTTCGATTCTGTACAATTGGATGTGCACTAACCCACATCAGATGATCTCTAACCCGTCTTTCTCCGGCAGCGAAGGAAAGGGCGCATGCGGCTCTGTCTGGTACCAAAACGAGACAGAGGCAATGTCATCCTGCAAGGGCAGGTATCTTCCGCCGGATCGCCATCCGAGCGCTTGAATCGTCACTTTGAGATCTTCCTCAAAACGAATGGGATCCATCACATGCCATCTGTACATGCCAAATCGTTGCTGACTGCGATACAAACCATCTGGTTTGATGATTTGAGGCAGTCCCAAATAGGCGGTCGAATATTGCCCATATTGACCGTGTGGATGTTCAAAATTCCAGGCGCCGCCGAAGTAATCCTCTGTCCCGGTGCCACAAATGGTGGGATATTCATCATCGCCATCCAGGTAGAACTTGATTTCTCCTTCCCCCCACCAGCCGTTATTGTTCACGCCCCATGCCAAATAAGTGCCAACGTAATGGCCTTTTCCGCTGACATGCTCAAGCAATGTGTGCACACCCTTGTATGCGACAGGGTTGCTTCTTCTCCACTGCGCGTGAAAATAAGCCGCATCATCAGGCACTTCAGTCAGACTGTATGTAATCTGATAGTACAAGACAGCATCTGTATCGCCGAGATTTTCAACCGTGATTCTCGCAGTTTTGCGGAAGGGCATCTCCCAATAACTGTTCATTCCCCCGGCAGGATTGACCGCGACGGGCAGCGAATTGACGTTACACCGCTCCCCCCAACCGTTACAGAAGAAATCGCCGAGCGGCGTTTCCACGGACGGCGTTTGCTCGTCATCCCAGTACATCCGCAATATCAGGTTGCGCCAGTGCTCTGGACCGCAGGTCAGCCATATATGCTGAATCACACCAGCTTCTTGGATATGCGCAAGCGTAAACGAATCATGCGCTGGAATGACGACGGATGGAGAGACTTTCCAACCAACGCCCAAATCTCTCGCTGCTGCTTTCCCCGTTCCCTCACTGGCCATCGCCCCTTTGCCTTTTTCGCCAGTGAAATTTTCCGCACTGATGGATCTCGTCTTTGCATCTGATAACAAAGACAAATTGCCAAGTCCCATACCCAAGCCATTAAACCGCAAATCAATCAACTCCAGTCCATTTTTCAACATGTTCAATTGTCGCATCGCTCATTTGGCGCACGACCAGAAAGCGCTTACGTTCCCAATGTTCAGATTCATATAAATCCATGCGGCTTGTCAATATACACTTCATAGCGTACTTCATTTCGATCCGCTATCAAACCCCTGTTCGCAACATTGCAAAGTTCAGCCACCGCTTGGCATAGAATTTCGCAATGTTGCGAGTTGCCACGACCTGATACAAAATTGAACCTAAGCTTGAACGAGTTGTTTTAACGCCACATAATCCGTTTTTCCACTGCCCATCAATGGGAACTCTTCAATCCATCTGACCTCGCTGGGAGTATGCAAACGAGAGTATCCTGTTTGGGCAATAAAAGTTTGCAACGAAGCGAGTGACAAGTTGGGGTCCGTCGTCACCAAAATGATTTTTTCTCCTCTTCTTGAATCCGGCACGTTGATTGCAGCAAAATCTGTGCTGCCATAACATTGCGCAGCCAACTGTTCAACGAGATTCAAAGACACCATTTCCCCGGCCAGTTTGGCAAACCGCTTCAGGCGACCAATAATAGTCACAAAACCTGCTTCATCCACAGTGACCACATCCCCCGTGTCATACCAACCATCTGTCGGAATATATCCTTGTTCGTGCAGGAGATAGCCCTTCATCAAGTTCGGTCCCTTGATAAACAGTTTACCGCCTTCAGGAATGCCTGGAACGTCCTCTAAGTCATGCTGGATAGCAGGCAAGAATCGCCCGACACTTCCTTGCTTGTGATTCAGTGGTGTATCCAGGCACATGATGGGGGCAGTCTCCGTCGCGCCGTATCCCTGCATAATCTGCAAGTTGAATTTATCCAGCCAGAATCGCTCCACCTCCTCCTTTAATCGTTCAGCGCCCACGACCGCATACCGCATCGTTCGAAAATCATCCTCCTTCGCGAATTGCCCGTATTTCTCCAGAAAGGAAGAAGTGCCAAATAAAATGGTCGATCCCTCTTCACGGGCCAACTCGGGAATCCGCTTGTAGTGAAGCGGTGACGGATAAAGATATGTCTGAACGCCGCACAACAGCGGCAAAATCGCCCCAGCCGTCAACCCGAAGCTGTGGAACATTGGCATTGCGTTCAACATTTTATCTTGAACGCCGAAGTCGATGACCGCGCGTGTTTGTTGTACATTTGCAAAAATATTGCCATGTGACAACACGACACCTTTGGGGCGAAATTCGCTGCCAGACGTAAAGAGAATAACTTCATGATTCGCATTTGCGGCTTTTTTTCGTTTCAAAAAGAGCGAAAATCCTTTTATTTTATCCATCGCTGAAATGGCCTGTTTGACATCTTCAAGATAGACCAAACGATAATTGGCTTTTAATTCTGCTTCAACTGCTTCCAATTGTCCCTTCGCAATAAACTCGCGAGAGGTCAAAATGGTTGTCAAATCTGCCGTCTCACATGCGTGAATAATGGTTTGAGCGCCAGCTGAATAATTCAACATCACCGGTGTCTTACCGATATAGAAAAGCGAAAACAACGTTACCAAGTTGCCGATTGAATTTGGCAGGAAAACACCGATGTTTTTACCCGCCGATGTCGTTTCTTTCCTTAACCGCTGACTTAATACATAGATGTTCAACAACAAATTTTTATAGTTGATCTGCCCGGAAATATCTTTACAAACGACAGCCTCGTCGCCATAGTACCTCGCAGCGGCAAGCAGTTCATTAAACAGATCCACATCTTTTTGCATATACGTTTCAAACAGGAATGATTGGATGGTAGGCAACACGTCTGACAGATGGTTTAACTCAATCCTTTTCTGACAAGTAAAACTGCGGTGATTCACGTATACGGGAACAATCGGCGTTTTGGTCTGATAGGCGATATAGCCGATGGCTTGAAAAGCAGCTTGATCCACATCCAAGAAGACGAAAACTGGACGACCATCTCTCAACCGCCTAAGGAGCGTGCGAAATGTAAACACATTTTGCGTCGAAATGACACCATAATCCCGCTTTTGTAAAATATCCAGGTAACGTTTTTCGAGTGTACGGTTGACGAATATTTTTATATCTGTAGGGATTTCTTTCAGCAGATGCTTAAATTGTGTGTGTATTGTATTGTTCAGTAGATAAATCGCTTGTTGGCTGCAATCAAACTGGTTGGATATTTGGGATGGCATGCATACGCTCCCTACTCATTTAAATTTTTGACGCACGCTCGGTCAAACGTTCATTTAGATATTCTACTTTGCGCACTGTGGTTTGGTAAAGCACAAAACTTTGAATCATCACCGACACGGACGCGTTCAAATTCTTAGACACTAGCTGCTGACAAAACCGCCGCCATTCAGATGCAACACCTGCCCCGTCATGTAAGACGAATCTTCTGACGCCAGGTACACATATGCTGGCGCCAATTCAAACGGTTGCCCAGCGCGTCCCATAGGGACATCATCGCCAAATGTCGCTACCTTTTCAGGTGAAAATGACGCCGGAATGAGTGGAGTCCAAATCGGACCCGGTGCCACAGCGTTGACACGAATGCCCTTTTTGGCCAAAGACAACGCCAGAGAACGGGTGAATGACACCAAGGCGCCTTTGGTCGAAGCGTAGTCAATCAAGTCCGCTTCGCCGCGATAAGCCGTGATCGACGCAGTGTTGATGATGGTACTTCCCTCTGCCAAATGTAAAAGCGCATCTTTCGTCAGCATGATATGTGCAAATACGTTGGTATGGAATGTCTTTTCCATCTGACGGTTCTCAATTTGGGACAAACTTTTCTGCACATACTGAACACCCGCATTGTTGACGAGCGTATCAATACGGCCGAACTTCTGCATGACATAAGGCACAATTTTGCAACGATGGTGTTCATCTGTGATATCTCCAGGGATCAATGCACAACGACGGCCATACTGTTTTACATAATACTTGGTCTCCTGCGCGTCATTGTGCTCATCCATATATACAATGACAACGTCTGCCCCTTCTTTGGCGAAGGCCACAGCGACTGCTCGGCCAATGCCACTATCGCCACCTGTTATGATAGCCACTTTGCCTTTTAGCTTATCTGCCGCGCGATAATGTGGATTGTCAAAGATCGGCCTTGGGCGCATATCTGATTCAATTCCTGGCTGACGCGGTTGATGTTGTGGTGGAAAGCCCATGTTTGATGCCCCTCTCACAAAAAACATGTATCAGCATATGCCCAATTTGCAGAAAGGTTTTTTCATTTGGATAAATCAGGTCTACATTGGCACACAATACGGACAATAGTAGCCATGCACCACATTTTACACATGGTCATTTGATCCGCTGCCACTTCCCTGAGCTAGAAACCCTATTGATATCAATTACAATGATGAGGTGATGAAAATGGAAAAAAAGCGCGGTCAGATACATGAAAAGGACATCTGGGAGATGTATGAAAAGAAATGCAGACAGGAGGGCAGAACTCCTTCCATCGAAGACTTCAAGAAGTGGACAAGGTCTCTGCTGGCCAATTTATAAAGTGACATAGCCTCACCGAATAATTTGCATAATATTGAAAACTGACAGAAAGGCGTATTGCCGCTTCCTGGCAGTGCGCTACCTTTTCGAAGTTTTTCGCAAAAGCGACACAACCTGTTGGCCAAGCATATTGAACAAGCAGCCTATTGCAAGTAACGTTTTACATTGACACTGAAGGAGGGTATATGTGAAAGATGTAGCCTGGTTTTTTCATATGCTTGGTCTCGCGGTTTGGCTTGGCGCTATCTTAGGCATGGCCGTTTGCGTACTTGGCCTACGGAGTCGACATATCAGCAATGACGTCAAACAGGTGTTGAACAAACTTCAAGGCAAGCTTACTATCGTCGGCGCCGCTGGTGCTCTGGTAATGCTCATCAGCGGCGGCATTTTGCTTGGCACGAGTGGCGCATCTCCGTTGTGGGTCAATCTCATGACAGGTATAGGTGGAGCCGTCATCATTTTTTCCCTTATTGCGATCACGCTGCAAAGTCATTTTCTTTCCGTGCGTATTCAGTCTGGTTCATTTGATGACATATTGAGCCGCCAACTCAATTTGCTCTATGTAACTTCCTGGATAGTCATGATTGGCATTATTGTGGTGCTCGGCATTGTGAGCGCAAGACTATAAGACGAAGACCTGCCCTCATTCATTGAGAATGGGGGCAACTTAGCCTGTTGCTGAACGCACATTTTTCTTTGCAAGCCACAGTGAAAAGCGCGCTTAAGATGTGAAACAAACACGTCAACCTAGATATGAAAGCGCATTATTCGCATATGATTGACAAATGAAAGCGCATAAGTATCATGAAGGCATACCAACTAAGGGGGACTCATACCCATGTCCTATTTTTCTCTCACCACTTGGAGCCTACACCGCAGTCTTGGACCACTGCGCATGACCCAGTGGAATCCAGAAACACAGGAACAAATCATTGAAGAAGTCCCACAACCAGCGAACATTGAACTGATTGCTTTGCCGGCGATAGCAGCAGAACGAAACTTCAAGGCCATGGACGTCTGCCATTTCAATTTCCCCAGCACATCCCCTCAGTATCTGCAACAATTGCGGCAAGCGTTTGCAGATGCTGACGTTACCTTCTATACGCTGCTTGTCGATTATGGAGATATTTCTAGTAGTGATCCAGTTCGTCGTTCATCTGATATTGCCTACATCAAAGATTGGATAGACGTTGCAGCGACTGTAGGCGCAGAGCGAGTTCGCGTGGTTGCTGGTGAGTCCGCCCCCAGTGACACTGAGGGACTGAAGTTAGCCGCAGCGGCTCTTTCGGAACTGATTGACTATGCAACGCCGAAGAACGTCAATATTATCACCGAAAACTTTAAATCACTTTCTTCAACACCTGAAAACTGCCTATACCTGTACAACGCTTGTAATGAACAGCTTGGACTCATCTGCGACTTCGGCAACTTCAAATCGACACAAAAATATGATGAACTGGCGCAGATCCTGCCCTTTGCTGAATCTGTCCATGCTAAAGCGCACTACGATGAAAACGGGCTACCCGACGCACCTGAATTTCAGCGTTGTCTGGAGCTTCTACCCAAAGCCGAATATGACGGTCCTATCACCATTGTCTTCGATGGTGCGGGTGATGAATGGGAAGGTATCACACGCGTCCAAAACATCGTAGAGAACTATTTGTAACCTCGTTGCTTATACAGCATAAAACAAAAAGCCCCCTGCCACCACATCTCGTGGCGCACAGGGGGCTTTCTTCTCTCTCGCCTGGCAACGTCCTACTTTCCCAGGAAGTCTCCCTCCAAGTATCCTCGGCGCTGGAGGTCTTCACGTCCGTGTTCGGTATGGGTACGGGTGTTTCCCCTCCGCTATGGCCGCCAGACTCGGGTGTTCGCTCAAGCGGCTTCGCTTCGCCAAACCCAGGCTCCGCTGCAGATGCTTTCGCTCCCACCACTCGTCTTCGGTTCAGATTACATATTCGCAACCCTTCACCTGACTAAGCGTCTTGCTTTTTGTACCGTAGCTTTCACTACAGTCTGCCCTTGCTTCTGA
>NZ_JBHUCX010000069.1:0-209 GCF_042678105.1 Alicyclobacillus fodiniaquatilis | reverse complement strand
TCGCCTGGCAACGTCCTACTTTCCCAGGAAGTCTCCCTCCAAGTATCCTCGGCGCTGGAGGTCTTCACGTCCGTGTTCGGTATGGGTACGGGTGTTTCCCCTCCACTATGGCCGCCAGACTCGGGTGTTCGCTCAAGCGGCTTCGCTTCGCCAAACCCAGGCTCCGCTGCAGATGCTTTCGCTCCCACCACTCGTCTTCGGTTCAGATT
>NZ_JBHUCX010000068.1:0-1081 GCF_042678105.1 Alicyclobacillus fodiniaquatilis | reverse complement strand
CGAATCTTGACCTGATCATCTATCCGTCCCAAATACTCCAAGTTTCCGTCTGGCAACCAACGGGCCAAGTCCCCGGTTCGATACATCCTTTCCCCTGGCTCAAATGGATTCTCTACAAACTTCTCCGCCGTCAGTTCAGGTTGATTCAGATAACCACGGGCTACACCTTTACCACCAACATACATTTCTGCCGCTACACCCACGGGAACCAGATTTTGATCATTATCCAAAAGGTATATACGCGTATTTGCTAAAGGTCGTCCAATGGGCGCAAGCTTTCTATCAAATCGCCGACCATCTGAATGTATTTTATACATCGTTATTCCAACTGTAGTTTCGGTTGGTCCATAATGGTTATATATCTCGCAAGCATCCGAAATCTCATTCATTCCATACAGCCATTCCCATTGCGATCCCTCTCCTCCGCAGATCAATCCCCGTTTAGGTAGTAACACATGTGTAGAATTAACCGAATTCTGCAAAACCGCCAAATGAGAAGGGGCAATTTTTAACCAGTCAATAGATTTTGCTTCACAGTAGTTTGCAAATTCATGTGCATTCAATGAACATTCCCTAGATATCACATGTAAACATCCACCTGTGAGTAATGAAAGAGTCAATACTGTTTGGCTAGAATCCACTGTTAATGGTTGTACCATCGCGTATCTTTCCCCGAACTTGACTCCTAATCTTTGCTTCATCCCATTGTAATAGTTTCCAATCTGTCGATGCTCAATCAGTACTCCCTTGGGATTTCCTGTCGATCCCGAAGTATATAGAACATAGCAAAGATTCTCAGGACCTACCCTCTGTTTGATGTTCTCCATACTTTCTTTTTGAATTCTCACACTATCTTCATCTAGACACAAAGTTTCCCCTTCAAATGCAGGCAGCGCATCAAGTACAGCTTGATGCGTCAATAATACATTTGCTCTACTATCCTCCAATATGTACCGCAGTCTATCGACTGGAGAAGACGGATCCAGGGGCACATACGCACCTCCGGCTTTCAATATTCCAAGTAATCCAATAATCATTTCTAAAGAGCGTTCAACACAAATTCCCACCAGCACCTCTGGTC